>JAISMA010000134.1 GCA_031276985.1 Helicobacteraceae bacterium
GAGCAGTTGCTGGATGCGATCTGGGAAGAGCCCGAACTCGTTACGCCAAACGTGATCGAAGTGGCGATCAACCAAATCCGCCAAAAGATCGACAAACCGCTTAAAATCGACACGATCGAAACGGTCAGACGGCGCGGATATAGATTTTGCTATCCCAAAAAAGCCTAAGGTTAGAATTCGCGCTTAAACTGTTGCCGATTTTCGCGGCGCTTGTTTTTGGCTTTTCTTATCTTGTCTATTCGATGATTGAGCGCGGCATCTATAACGGAATCGAGCGCGATATGATTGAGCAAACGCGCGCGTTAGTTGGCGACGATATAACGTTGCAGGGCGAAATCGGTTTTGCGAAAACCGATAGAAACGGCGCTATTTTTTATCGGCTGGAGTACAAAAACGCCGAAGCGCAAAAGGTAAATATAGAGCGGGATATTACGCAGGAATTTAAGCTGTTAAAAGAGATACGAAACGTCGTTTTGGCGGCAAATATCATCTCTTTTATACTGATTCCGTTTGTGGCGGGACTTTACTCCTATTTTCTGGCGCGACCGATTAGAACGCTTACGGAAGAACTAGCCAAAATGGACGAGAGATCGCTCTCTCCGATTTCTGAAGCGCAAAACGCGCCGATCGAGCTTCAGCCGCTTACAAAAACGCTTAATCTGTTGCTTACGCGAATAAAAGGACATATCGCTTATCAGCGCGAATTATTCGCGGGGATCGCGCACGAGTTGAAAACGCCGCTTGCCGTTATTCGCACGAAAAACGACGTTACGCTGCTTAGAACCAGAACGCCCGAAAAATATCAGGAGACTTTGCGAGAAACCAATCGCGTAATCGACGAGATCAACAAAATGACAAAAAGCGTGCTTTATATCGGACGCGCCGAATACGCGCAGTTTGATCCGCCCGAAACCATAGATATATGCAGATTTCTAACGACAAAAGCCAAAGATTTCGCGCTGTTAGCCGAAGAGCAAAAACGCGAGTTAATCGTCAAAGTAGAGCCAAAATCGCTGGTTATAGAAACGCGCCCGACGCTTATAAGCCATATCGTTCAGAACCTCTTTAGCAACGCGCTGAAATTTACGCCCGAAGGCAGCCGAATATTTTTTCAAAGCGCTTTTGAGGGCGAACGTTTTACGATTAAGACAATCGACGAAGGCGAAGGCATCGCGGAAGGCTTTGATCTGTTTGCGCCGTTTGCGGGCAAAGGCAAACAAAAAGGCGCGGGGCTTGGGTTGTATCTGGCAAAAAACGCGGCGATGGCGCTTGGCGCGGAGCTTACCATTAAAAACCGCGCGGATCGACAAGGCGCGATCGCGACTTTGGTTATAGAGCCAATCAAACCGATTTTGTTGAATTAGCGTTGCGCGATTGGCGTTATTTAAGGAGTTTAAGCGCCTCTTTAACTAGGCTTTCAACGTCCGACGAAGCGCATTTTGCCAGCGCCAACGCGATCTCGCGCGGTTTGAAACCTAGCGCCTCTAGCGCCTGCGCCGCCTTGCTTGCCGCGCCGCCTTCGATTGCGCCTAGTTTATCAAGAGAGCCGCCAAGTTGCAAAATAATCAGGCTCGCGCTTTTCTTGCCAACGCCCGGCGCTCTTGTCAAAAGCCGCTCGTCGCCGTTTGCGATTGCCTCCGCAAACTGCGCGGGCGTGAAGGTCGATAAGATCGCGATAGCGCTTTTTGGTCCCACGCCGCTTACTTTGATTAGCGCTTCAAACAAGCCGCGCTCGGCTTCGGAATTAAAGCCGTACAACGTCATGGAATCCTCGCGGACAACAAGCGAAGTCAGCAATCGCGCGCGCGCGCTTTCTAGCGTCGCGTAGGTGTTCAGCGAGATAAAAAGGCGATACGCCGCGCCGCCCGCCGTCATAATGTCGCAGTAATTTGGTTCTTTGGCGATAATTTCGCCTTCGATCGCGCAAATCATTTGATAGCCTTAATCAAGTCGTTGCTTTTCTTTGCGGGCAAAAACGGCGTTTTGATCGCGTAAATCATTCGACGAATTCGCCGCAGCCGTATCTTGTTTTGCTAATCGGTTTAATCTGTTCCGTTTCGTCAAATACAAAGACGCGCTCCCTGCAATCGTATTCGCCTACTATGTCCGTATCTATTTGATACTGCGCGACAATCGCTCTGCTATCCGCGCCGTAATCCAAAATCGTCATATAGCGATAACCTTCTCGGGTTAAATTTGGCGGATCGCCGCTCGCGAACATCTCCAAGCCAGATACAGATCGCCCCGAAGTCAAATCCGCGAGTTGATAATATCTGCATTCCGCGCCGCAACTATGCAGCGAAAGAAAGTATTTTCCCGCAAAATTGATATGCGGCTCGTCCATGCCCTTTCCAAACTCGTCGCGCCAGACGCCTTCGCTATCTTTTTTGAACTTATCGGGGACGATAATTTTGCCTTTGTATACGCTAACGGAATGCGTTTCAAAATATGACGTCGTCGTAGAGGACGCGCCCAAAGCGCCAACAAGCGCGAGAAAAATAAAAAACGTCGTCGTTTTCATATCGCCTTCTTAATTTAATTTGGCAAATCGGCAAAGCCGACAATACGCGCAATTCATTCGATAACCTTAATCGCGTAATCTTCCACGCCGCTAATTTCCAATCTAATCTCCCCGGCGCGGCTGTTTTCTTTCGGCACGAAAAGCAGCTCTTTGGGCGGACTAAGCAGGCGAAAACGAATTTCGTTGTAGTTGCGCCATATATCTTTGTTGATTACTACGGCGTTTAGAACGCGGTTTTGAATCAAACTAAGCTCGTCTTGCAAAGCCTCCTGTTTGCCTTGCGCGATCTCCCACTCCTCTTTTAGCGCGCGCGCGCTTTTCATCTCCTCGACGTAGCTGTTATAACGCTCGACAAACGCCAAAGGCGAATTTTTGCCGCTTGCGCGATCGCTTTCCACCCGATCGCGCAATTGGTTAAATTGCGCCTTGTTTCTTAGCAGTATCGCGCGTTTCTTGTCGTATTTGCGAAACGCGGCGGTCGCCTCGCGGCTGCAAGCCTTGCTTTCAATCATCAGCGCTTCGAGGCGTCTGCGATCGGCGGCGTTGGCGGCGGCTTCGATATAGATATGATTCTCGCCGCCGATAAGCCGATTGATTTCGATTCGTTCGCTGGCGATCAAAGTCGCGTGCGATCGCAAAGCGCCGATCGTGATTCTTCGCGCCCAAATCATGCCGCCTATCGCCAGATCGATCTCCACGTTTTCCGCGCTTACGCGCCCGTGCTCAAGGCGATCGATTTTCACCGTTTTGGCTTCGATCATACCTTTATGAACGCCAATCGTCGCGCTTTCGGCGATTATGGAGCTTGTGCTGTGGGTTTGTCCCGCGACGGCGATTTTCACCGCTTTCACCTGCGCGCCGTTGGCGACGCTGCCCGCGAGGGTTATTTCGCTGGCTTCGATTTTGGTGTTTGGTCCTATGTGATCTTCAAAGGCGTTTTCGCCCTCTATGCGGATTTTAATCTCGCGATCTAGCCCGGCTTGTATATTGCCCGTAGTTTTGAAATCCACGCTTTCGACTTCGATCGTATCGCCGATTGTTAGCGATCCGCCTTTGTAACTCTTGAACGAAACGTATCCGCTACGTTTTGCGTAATAGCCTATGGCGCGATCGCTTTCGCGGATTTCAATCGCTTCGCTATCGACGTCGCGTATCGGCGAAAACTCCTGTCTAGGCTTGAAAACGGGAATATACGCGCCGCGAAAATCGCGTCCGGGCGTTCCGCTTTTGGGCTTGATATATTCGACTAGCAACTCGCCGCTTTCGACCGTTTTCACAAAGCCGCGATCGGCGTAATCTATGCGATCGCTCTCCTTTGGCGCGGTTTTGTCTTTTTCCTTGAAATGCAAAAGCAGATTCGCGTTAATCGACGGCGTTGGCGCGACCCAGTCGCACAGCGTAATTTTGAACGGCTCGACGACGCGATCGTGAATGCGGATTTTATTCACCAAAACCGCCGCGTCGTTTAGCATGCCGCCCTCGCGCAAACCCACGATCATTCCGTATCGCAGTTTGATCTTATTTAGCTCCTCGATAAGATACTCTCTAAGCGACGAAAAAGCGCGGATTTTGCTTGCGGGCATAATTGTGGCGATCGCTTTGGTTCGCGCCGCGTTGGCGGCAATCTCGGCGACGATCTGCCTATCTTGCGTAGCGATCGCGGGCGTAAAAGAGACGAGGTGGATTTGTTTGATCGCGAAATCCGCGTCGATTAACAGCGCGGCGTCGCTAAGTCTGCCGATCATCGCGGGCGTTAGTTCGCTTGGCGAGGAAGATTCCGGAAATTTGACGATTGTTTTAGTGCTTTGGACTCGGAAATCAATCTGCGAGGTTTTCAAGCCGTAACGCTCGGCGATCTCTTTGAGCGCGGCTGGCACGTTGTCGGTCTGCGTCGCGTTCGCGCCTGAAAAACTCGCCGCCATAACGCCCAGATCGATCGATTGTTTTACGGCGCTTTCCTCGTTGCCCTCCAAACTAACACCGCCTTTATACAAGCCTTTGCTACAATCGCCGAAAAGGGCTGAATTGAGAGGCGTATTTACCAACTCGGCGGGGATTTTGGCGTCCCGCGTCGTCGGTTTTATTCGGGATTTTACCACAGCTTCGATTCTGGGCGCGAATATATACTCCGATATTTTCTTTGTCGCGTTCAAGTTGCCGAATCTGTTTAGAAGCGTTTTTGCCGACGGCGCTTTCACGCAGGCGTTTTTGCCCTCGTTTGTCGCCGCGAAATACAAAGGCGCGTTTAGCGTTCGCGTGTTTTTGCGCGTTTTTTGCGCCGTAGCGATTCTCTCCTTGCTGGCGACGATTTTTTGCGAATACGTAACGGCGGCGATCGCGTGGGGTTTCGACGAGGCGACGAAAAAGATCGCCGCGCCGTTTGTGGCGCTGAATTTCTGGTATTTGGATTTTGTGTTTTTGCTCTCGTTTTTGACCGCTTTGTTGCACTATCGCAAACATTTCGCCGTTCCCGCGTTTTCAACGGCGCTGCTAAACGTCGCGATGATTATCACGCTGATTATCGCGCGCGCCGAAAACGAGGAGACAATCGTTTGGTTTTTGAGCGTCGGCGTTTTGATTGGCGGTTTTTTGCAGCTTTTGGCGCATATCGCCGCGCTAAAGGGCAAAAAACTTTGCGCTATGCTAATCGGCGGCGTCAAGAAAAAGCGCGACTCCAAAGCCGATACAGATCGCTTTTACAAAGCCTTTATTCCCGCCGTTTTCGGCGCTTCCACCGCTCATATATCCGCGTTTTTGGACACGCTTTTGGCCACGTTTTTAGCCGTTGGAAGCGTGAGCTATTTATACTATGCCAATCGCGTGTTTCAACTGCCTTTGGCGCTGTTTGCAATCGCCGTTTCTATGGCGTTGTTTCCCGCGATCGCAAAGGCGATCAAGCGCGGCGATCTAAACGGGGCGCTAGCCTCGCTTACGAAAAACTTCTGGGCGCTAACGTTTTTGCTTTCGTTAAGCGCGATCGGCGGCGCACTTTTGAGCGAGGGGATTATCTGGCTGCTTTTTGAGCGCGGCAAATTCGCGCGCGCCGATACGATTGCGGCGGCGAATATTCTTGCGATCTATATGATAGGGCTTGTTCCGTTCGGGCTTTCGCGGCTGTTTGCGTTGTGGCTTTATTCGACCTCGCAGCAGGGTTTGGCGGCGAAAAACAGCGCGATCGCGCTTGGGTTTAACGCGCTGTTCTCGCTCGCGCTGATCAAGCCGCTCGGCGTTTACGGTCTTGCGCTTTCAGGCGCGCTTACGGGCGCGGTTTTGCTGTTTTTAAGCGCTCGATCTTTTGGTTGGCAAAGGGTTTTTGGTATGATCCGCGCCAAATTGGTTGGCGCTCTCGCTATCGCCATTGTTTTGGAAACGCTTGCGATCGAGGGATTTAAGTTAGCCGTAGATTATCGAGGATTTTTCGGGTGAAACGATTTTTTTTATTTGACTCTCATTTAAGAAGCAAAGTGGAGTTCGCGCCTGAGTTTGAAAACGAAGCGCGTATTTACGTCTGCGGTCCCACCGTGTACGACGATTCGCATTTGGGACACGCAAGAAGCGCGATCAGCTTTGATCTCTTGCGCCGCGTTTTAACCGCGCTTGGCTACAAGGTAACTTTTGCGCGAAATATCACCGACATTGACGACAAAATTCTGAACAAAATGGCGCAAACGGGCGGATCGCTCGCCGAGATTACCGACTTTTACGCCGATCGCTACGAAAGCGATCTGAACGCGCTCGGCGTTTTGCCGCCCACGATAGAGCCGAAAGCGACCGCGCATATACCGCAGATGATCGACCTAATCGACAAACTGCTAAAAAACGGCGCGGCGTATCAAACGCCAAACGGCGACATATATTTCGACGTAACCAAATATCCGCAATACGGCTCGCTTTCGGGCGAGACGCAAGAGGATACGCAGGCTAGAGTTTCTATGGAGCAAAAGCGCGGATCGCGCGATTTCGCGCTCTGGAAAGCGGCGAAGGAAAGCGATCGCGTCGGCTACGATTCGCCTTACGGCAAAGGTCGCCCCGGCTGGCATTTGGAATGCTCGGCGATGGCGCAAACGCATCTGTTTCGTAGCGGCGCGAAATTCGCGTGCGACATTCACGGCGGCGGGAGCGATCTGTTCTTTCCGCACCACGAAAACGAGGCGGCGCAAACCTGCTGCGGATACGAAAACGCGCTCGCCAAACACTGGATGCACAACGGCTTTGTGCGAATCGACGGGCGCAAGATGAGCAAATCGCTTAACAACAGCTTTTTCGTGAAAGACGCGCTGAATATCTTTCAAGGCGAGGCGCTAAGATTTTATCTGATGAGCGTTCATTATCGCGCGGGCTTGAATTACAACTACGGCGATCTAAACGCCAGCAAAAAACGCCTCGATCGCGTCTATCGGCTTAAAAAGCGCGTGGATACAAACGCCGCCGAAGCGGAGCCGCTTTTCAAAGAGGAGTTAATCGACGCTTTGCGCGACGATCTGAATATCTCCATAGCGCTCGCCGCAATCGACGAGATGATCGCGCGCGCAAACGACGTTTTGGACAAAAATCCAAAGGACAAAGCCGCGAAAGCCGCTTTTGGCGGCAATCTGAAACTCGTTTGCGATCTGCTTGGCGTGGGCGCGCAAGATCCGTACGAGTGGTTTCAGTGGGGCATAGACGCGCTGGACAAACAGACAATCGAGGCGCTAATCGCCGAACGCGCTTTGGCGAAGGCGAATAAAGATTACGCTCTAGCCGACGAGATACGCGCGCGGCTGAACGCGATCGGCGTTAGCGTAATGGATTTAGCGGAGCGCGCGGTATGGGAAAAAATATGATTCGCGCTTTGCTTTTTGGCGCGTTATTCGCAATCGTTTGCGCGGGCGCGGACGTAAAATATCCCGCGTCTTTGGACAAGACGATCGGGCAGATGATTATCGTCGGTTTCGAGGGTCAAAACGTCAATGACGAATGGTCTAAACTCGTTATACGCCAAATCAAAGCGGGCGAGATTGGCGGCGTGGTCATTTACGCCCGCAATATCAAAGATCCCGCGCAGTTTGAGGGGTTTATGCGCGCGCTTCACTACTCGATCGGCGCGAATCCGCCGCTGTGGATAATGATAGATCAAGAAGGCGGAAAGATTCAGCGTCTAAGATCCGACAAAGGCTTTAGCGATTATCCTTCCGCAAAAAAAATAGGCGAAGGAACGCTTAGCGCCGCCTACGCCGTTTATCGCAATCTCGCGTGCGAGTTAAAGGGACACGGCGTTAATTTCAACCTCGCGCCCGTCGTCGATCTGCCAAACGGCGAGAGCGTAATCGCAAACGACGATCGCGGTTTCGGCGCGAACCCGCAAAAAACCGCCAAATTCGCCGAACAGTTTATAAAAGCGCACGATTCTTGCGGCGTATTAACCGCCTTAAAACATTTTCCCGGACACGGCAGCGCCAAAGCCGATCCGCATGCCCAGAGCGCGGACGCTACGGGCGCTTACGACGATAAAGAGCTTGTTCCGTTCAAAACGCTTATAGAGGCGCGTTTGGCGCGCGCGGTAATGATCGCGCATATTATCGATCGCGACATAGACGATCTGCCCGCTTCGCTTTCGCAAAAACACGTTGGGCGTTTGCGCGATCTAGGCTTTGACGGCGTAGTTATAAGCGACGATTTGCAAATGGGCGCGATCGCGCATAATTTCGATCTCAACGAAACGATTGTAAAAGCTATTAACGCGGGCGATAACGCGCTGATCTTCTCAAATATGCTGGTAAAAGATCCCAATGTTCCCAAAAAAGCGGCGACAATCATTAAACAAGCGATTGAAAACGGCGAAATAGATCCGCAAAAAGTCATCGATTCATATAAGCGGATCGTCGCGCTAAAAAACAGGCGGTTTTAGCTATGGATTTGGACGAGATTTTTCCCGACGATCTATTTAGCTCCGATATAACGGAACGTTTTTTTAGCATATTGTTTAACGGCGATCGGGAGATTGTCAAAACGGAGATTTTAGCGCTAATCGATCAATGCGGCGACCGCAACGACAAAATGATCGAGATAATGGCGCGAGTGGCGAGCGCAAGCGAACGATGAAAAAGTTATTGTCGATTTTTTGTTTGGCGATTGGTTTGTATGCGATCGATTGGGCGCATAGCGAGCCGTTCAATTTGCGAAAAGACGAATTTGCGGTTTTCGAGATCGACGAAAATATACTAACGTTCAAATGGTCGCTATTTCACAACGACGGCTTGGTTTCGCTGATCAAATACGATCATTTTCCCTATCAGACGGTTTTGTACGACGATTATAAGCTAAACGCGATCAAAATACCCGTCAAAACCAATCCAACCGTAGTCGCGCCGCCGCCGTACGTTATGATCGTTTTTGAAGGCTTCGATCGCGATCGCAACGTTTCAAATATGCGGCTGTATCTTTCCGACGCGCTTGGATCGGTAAAAATCAAAAAGGTTTCGCGTGAACGAGATTAACAAACTTATAAGCGGTTTTTTCGAGCCGCCGATTAGAGATTATATCGATAAAATTCCGTCGGGCAAACAGTTAAGAAGTCGCCTTATATGCGCAATCGCAAAGGAAAGCGACAAACGCTTTTTGCTTAGCGCGATCGTCGAGACGATTCATCTTGCCAGCCTGCTTCACGACGATATTATCGACGACGCGAAAACAAGACGCGGCGCGCCCGCCGTATTTGTAACCGACGGCGCGAAAAAAGCGATTATGATCGGCGATATTTTTTACGCTACGGCTTTTTCAAAATTATCGGCGTTCGATAGCGCGATCGCGCAAATTATCAGCGAAGCGGTGGCGAAACTTTCGTACGGAGAGTTTTTGGACGCGGAGCTTTCAAAATCGTTTAATACCGACCGCAAAAAATACGAAAATATGATCTATCTGAAAACCTCAGCACTAATCGAGGCAAGTTGCGAAGCGGCGGCGATTTTGGCGGGCAAAGATCGCGATAGATTTAGGCGTTTTGGCGCGTTACTCGGCGTCGCGTTTCAAACGATAGACGATCTGTTGGATATTACGCAAGATACGGCGACGCTAGGCAAACCCGCGCTTAACGATCTAAGCGAAGGCAAGGTTACGTTGCCGTTAATAGATTATTATCATACCGCCGACGAAAACGAGAAGGCAAAAGCGCTTTCGTTCTTTAAGAAAAAGTTGAAAACAAACGACGCGAAACGCTTAAGAGCGGCGTTATACAAATCAGGCGCGATCGACAAAAGCCGCCAATACGCCGCGGCGCTGCTAAACGAAGCCAAAGGCTTGGTTGAAAACGACGAGGAGCTGTTAGCCGCCGCCGAGTCGTTGATTAGTCGTATAAAGTAGGCGCTATAATAACGCCAATGCGCTACTTACTAATCTCAATCTCATACAAAAACACCGATATTGCGGTTCGCGAGCGCTTCGCGTTTGACGCGGCGCGGCAGGAGCGGATTTTAAGAACGCTCAAATCGAGCGCGGCAATCGACGAAGCGGCAATGCTTGTTACGTGCAACAGAGTCGAGTTGGTTTTGACCGCCGCCGATTTGCACGCGGCGTTAAGCGACGCTTTGGATACGCTCCATAGCGAAAGCGGCGTCGATCGCGTGGAGCTTGACGGGCGCGCTCACAGCTACGAGGACGAAGGCGCGGCGCGTCATCTTTTCAGCGTCGCAAGCGGTTTGGAAAGCGTCGTCGTCGGCGAATCGCAGATCGCGGGGCAGTTTAAGGACGCTTTCAAATTCGCTTTCGAGCATGGTTTTGCGGGCAAACGGCTTCGCGCCGTCAGCGATCACGCTATGCGTTGCGCGGCGGCGGTGCGCTCCAGCACCGAAGTGGGCAGAAATCCCGTGTCGGTCTCCAGCGCGGCGGTCGCGCAGGCAAAAGATCTGCTTGGCGGATCGCTTGAAGGCGTAACGGCGGTGGTCGTGGGCAGCGGCGAGATGAGTAGGTTAGCCGCTTTGCATTTGCTTAGCGATCGCGCCGACGTGGTCGTCGTGGGACGCGATCTTGAAAAAACCGAAGAGTTCGCCAAAGAGCTTGGCGGCGGCGCGCAAGCCGCGTCGTTCGTAAAACTTCCAAGCCTAATCAACTCGCGCGCGCTACTATTTACCGCTACGGGCGCGCCGCACACCATAATCAACTCCGAAATTGTGGAAAGCGTCGATTTCACGCGCTATTGGTTTGATATTGCCGTGCCGCGCGACATCGGCGCGATCGACGATGAAAATATCAAGATTTACGCGGTGGACGACCTACAAACGATCGTGCAAACCAATATGAGCTTGCGAGAGGAAGAGGCGGCGAAAGCGTATCGGATCGTAGGCGAATACGTGGAGAATTTTTTCGGCTGGCTTAGTTCTTTGGGCGCGGATCCGCTGATAAAAGCGTTGCGCGACAAGGCGCGAGAGGCCTGTAGAATCGAGCTTGAGCGCGCCGCCAAAAAAGGTTTTCTGCCAAAAGATTGCGCCGAAAGCGTCGAGCTTGTTTTGCACGGCGCGTTTAAGCGGTTTTTGCACGCGCCGACGGTCGCGCTTCGTTTGGCTATGGACAAGCAAAATTGCGAAACGGTCGCGGAAGTCATGAAAGATATATTCGATTTGGAAGGAAAATAGGTTGCGTTTTTCACGAGCTTTTATCCGCACGACAAAAGAAACGCCCAAAGACGCGGCGCTAAAAAGCCACCAATACCTGCTTCGCGGCGGGTTTATCTCCGCTCAAGCGGCGGGCATTTACGACTATATGCCGCTTGGCAAGCGCGTTTTGGACAAGATCCGCGTCATTGTGAAAGAGGAGCTGGACATCGCGGGATGCGAAGAAACTAGTCTTGGCTTCGTAACGCCCGCCGAGCTTTGGCGCGAATCGGGGCGGTTTTTCAAATACGGCAAGGAGCTGTTGCGCTTTAACGATCGCAAAGAGGGCGAATTTGTGCTGGGACCCACGCACGAGGAGGCTATGGTCAATCTCGTTCGCCCCCGCGTTTCAAGCTACAAACAGCTTCCGCTTAATCTCTATCAGATCAACCTGAAATTCCGCGACGAGGCGCGTCCGCGCTTTGGATTGATGCGCGCGCGCGAATTTTTGATGAAAGACGGCTACAGCTTCCACGCCGACCGCGACGATATGCTCCGCGAATTTCGCTTAATGGAAGAAACTTACAAGCGTATTTTTCGCCGAATCGGAATCGATTTTCGCGTTGTAGAAGCCGACAGCGGCGCGATCGGCGGCAGCGGAAGCAAGGAGTTTATGGCGCTTTCAAACGCGGGCGAAGATACGATCTTGTGCTGCGAAAAGTGCGAATACGGCGCGAACGTGGAGGCGGCAAAACGGCGCAAACCCGCTTACGAGCCGTTTGCAATCGACCGCAAAGGCGAAATCGACACGCCAAATGTCGCTTCGATTGCCGATTTGACGGCGTTTTTGAACGTTCCCGCGCATAAAAC
>JAISMA010000147.1 GCA_031276985.1 Helicobacteraceae bacterium
GCGGGCTTGGAGGCAATCGAGGTCGGCGATCTCACGGGCTTTGGCGAGCTGTTTGGCGGGCGCGTTAAGAGTTTGCATCCGATCATTCACGGCGGCATTTTGTTTCGGCGCGACAACGAGGAAGATCGCCTTCAGGCGGAGGCAAACGCGATCGCGCCGATCGATCTTGTGTGCGTCAATCTCTATCCGTTTGAAGCGGCTGTTAAAAGCGCCGCCGATTTCGCCGAGATTGTGGAAAATATCGATATTGGCGGTCCCGCGCTTATCCGCGCCGCCGCCAAAAACTTTGAATCGGTGATCGTGGTTTGCGATCCTAGCGATTACGACGCGATCGCGGCGGCTATCGCAAACGGCAAAGACGATTACGACTTTCGCGCCGCGCTGATGATCAAAGCCTACGAGCGCACGGCGCGATACGACGCTTTCATAGCGCGGCAGATGAGCGCGAGATTTGGCAAAACGCCGCGATACGCCGCGATCGGCGGGCGTTTGGTTTCCGAGCTTCGCTACGGCGAAAACCCGCACCAGCGCGGATTTTTGTATGAATTTGACGATTTTTATTCAAAAAACTTCAAGGTTTTACAAGGCGAGCCGAGCTTCAACAACCTAACCGACGTTAGCGCCGCGATCAAAATCGCCCGCGCCTTCGACGAAAACGCGATCTGTATCGTCAAGCACGGCAATCCGTGCGGCTTCAGTTTGCGCGAGGATCTGTGCGAGGCGTGGGACGAGGCGTTGCGTTGCGATAGCCTTTCGGCTTTTGGCGGCGTGGCGGCGATAAACGGCGTCGTTACGGGCGCGTTGGCGCAAAAAATAAGCAAGATATTTATCGAGGCGATTGTCGCGCCTAGTTTTAGCGACGAGGCGTTGGGCGTTTTTGCGGCAAAAAGACGGCTGAAATTGTTCGAGGCGAGAGCTTGCGGGCGCGATCGCGATCGTTTGAGCGATTTGCGCGAGGCGACTGATTTTAAGCATATTTTGGGCGGATTCGTAACGCAAGATTGCGACGCGCCAAGCGCCGCCGAAATTGACGCGGCGAAGGTTGTAACGCGGATCGCGCCGAGCGAAGCGCAAAAAGCCGATCTGCGCGTCGCGTGGATTATCGCCGCGCTGACGAAATCAAATTGCGTGGCGTACGTCAAAAATCGGACGCTTGTGGCGATTGGAATGGGTATGACAAGCCGCGTTGATTCCGCGAGCGCCGCGCTAAGAAAAGCCGAAGCGATGCAATGCGACGCTAAAGGATCGGCAATGGCGAGCGAGGCGTTTTTTCCGTTTCGGGACTCGGTCGACGCGGCGAGTTTGGGCGGAGTGGCGGCGATCGCGCAACCGGGCGGCAGCGTGCGCGATCAAGAGACAATCGACGCGGCAAACGAGCATGGAATCGCTATGCTTTTCACGGGCGTTCGACACTTTTTGCATTAAGTTCGGTTTCGTTTGCGCCTCGTTTTCGCGCGGTTTTGACGCTTGCGCTTGCGTCCGTTGCCGCCGTTTGCGCGAGAGATCGCCAACTAGAAACGACGTTATCGCCCGCTTGGTTCAAGCGCTCTATTGCAAGCGGCTTAACGCGATCGTAATCGCCGCGGCAAACGAGCATGGAATCGCCATGCTTTTCACGGGCGTTCGACACTTTTTGCATTAAGTTCGTTCTTTTTTTCGCGCGGTTTTGGCGCTTGCGCTTGCGTCCGTTGCCGCCGTTTGCGCGAGAGATCGCCAACTAGAAACGACGTTATCGCCGCTTGGTTCAAGCGCTCTATCGCAAGCGGCTTAACGCGATCGTAATCGCCGCGCCTAAAACGCGGAATGGGCGCGGCGGTTTTTGCGTTTTTGGCGTTTGCGCGGTGAAACGCCAAGTTTTTAGCGCGAAAAACGACGAAAATCATTGTTTTTTGCGTTTTTGTCTTGAACGGCTGGACAAAAGGGAGTACAATTACGTAATTTTACTTTGCGGAAAAAGGCTTGAGAATGTCCTTGCGTCTGAAATATTCCCGCGTTTTATCGGTTCAGTTGATTGCAAACAGCGTTGAAGATTTCGCGCGCGCTCAAACGCCTTTCACCCCCCCCCCCCCCCCATATTCTCAAGTTTGGCAAAAGCGATGAGCAAGTTTTTTGCCGTTTTGCTGGCGTGCTTTTTGTTGACTGGTTGCGGCGGAGGCGGGGGAGGCGGCGGTTCGGATAATGGCGGCGACAAACAATGCGTCGGGAGCGACTGCGGTTCGGATAATGGCGATAATTCAGACGATAATAATGACGGAAACGACGGCGACGATGAAAACGACGATCAAGGCGGCGATGACGAAGGCAATGATGATGAAAACGACGACCAACAATGCGTCGGAAACGACTGCGCCTATATTGCTTTCTACGATGATCGTTTAGAGTTGCTAGGCGGCGTCAAGATCGCGATCGGCGCTACTTTAGATTTAGACGCATACAAAACAAAATATAACGTTAGCGCGTGGTATCTTACCGAAGACATATATGAAACGCCGTCTCCATATACCGTCTCTGAAAATATCAATTTTTATGCGGGTAAGAATGTTGTCGAGATTAGAACGCAAAAAGAGTTATCCGAAGAGAAACTTTCCAGACTATATATGCTTATGAACGATATAGCGCTTGCGGTCGATAGCGACGCGGGCTTTGATTCGATTAAAGGTTGGAAGCCTGTTGATATAAAGGGCGCTGACAGCATTTTCAACGGAAACGGGCATAAAATAAGCGGACTATGGATCAATCGTCCAGATGAGACTTCCATTGGTCTTTTTGGACAAGTTCATCACAACGTTAAAATCAAAAATCTTGGCGTAGAGATAGCAAGCGGCAAAGAGGTAAAAGGGAAAGAAAATGTCGGCGCTATAGCAGGGCATGTTTTAGATAGCTCAATAACAAACGTTTACGTTAAGGGAAACGTTAGCGCGGTTGGAGAAGAAAGTTACGTGGGCGGTATAGTTGGCAACAACCGCTTCGACAGTAGCATAACGGACGGTAACTTTACGGGCGCCGTTAATGGCGCGGGAAACAAAACGGGCGGCATAGCGGGAGAGAACTATGCTGGCGTTATAACAAACTGTCGCTCTGCGGGAAGCGTTAGCGGGAGAAGTAGAGTTGGCGGCATTGTCGGAAACAATGAAAACTACGAAAACGATGTCGGCTCAATAACAAATAGCCGCTCCACGGCAGAGATTAACGGAGCGGCGACTCAAGTTGGCGGCATAGCCGGAAGCAATAGCGGCTATATAGCAAATAGCCGTTTTACGGGACGCGTTAGCGCAACAGGTTACGCCGGCGGCATTGTCGGGAAAAATGCAGGCTCAATAAAAAACTGCGGTTTTGAAGGAGAGGTTAACGGAAATGACATATATGGGGCTATTGGCGGTATCGCGGGAAGCGCAAGCGGCACGATAACAAACTGCCGCTCTTTTGGAAACGTTACGAATCAAGCGTGGTGGTCAGGCGGCATTGTCGGGTATGTTAGCGGATCGGCTACCATAATAAATAACTATTCCGCGGGAAGCGTCAGCGGAGATGAACAAATCGGCGGCATTGTCGGAGGTATTAACGGCGGATATCAGCATATAATTGATATAACAAACAATTACTCAACCGCTAACGTTAGCGGAAACCGATACGTCGGCGGCATTGTCGGGCGTGAAGCCGCAGATCATAAAACAATTAGCAATAATTCCGCTATTAACGGCGAATTAACTAGCGTAAACGGAGACGTTAATCGCGTAATTGGATATTACAGCGGCGGCGACGGGATTTCAAATAATTTTGCTTTAAGCAATATGATCGGCGCTTTAAGTAGCGACAACGCTCATGCGGGAATAAGCAAAACCAAAGAGCAGTTTCAAACGCAATCGACGTATGAAAACGGTCTTGGCTGGAGCTTTGGAAACGACGACGATCATCCATGGAAGATCAAGAGCGGCAAAAACGACGGACTGCCGTATCTTTACTGGGAAGATCAATAAAACCGCGATGATGAAAAGGCGCGATTGATTGCGCGAGTTTGCCAAAAAACTAGCGATAATTTAAGCGCGTCGCGGCTTTTTTGCAGTCTTGATAAACCGCGCAAACGCGCTATCTTGTCGACTTTTTGATTAGCGCCTCAAGCTCGCCGTATCGACGCGATAGCGCGTGTTTGTCCGCGCCTTCAAGCAGTATGCGTAGCTTCATCTCCGTTCCCGAATAGCGCACCAGATGACGAATGCCCTCCCGCGAGATCGCGCCCAACAGATCGCTTAAGCCCTCGATCGCATCAAGCGGCTTTTTTTCCGAAACCTTGATCGCGCCCTGCTTTTGCGGATATAGCTCAAACGGATTGAAAACTTCGCTCGCCTTTTTGCTCTTTTTCAGCGTCAGCGCGGCGGCGCTTAACGCGCTCACAAGCCCGTCGCCCGTTTTGGCGTAATCGGCAAAAATGATATGTCCGCTCTGCTCGCCGCCGAAATTCAGCCCCTTTTGGCGCATTAGCTCCAGCACGTATTTATCGCCCACGTCCGATCGGTAAAGCGCGACGCCGTTAGCCTTCAGATAGCTTTCAAGCGCGCCGTTGCTCATCGAAGTGGCGACGCACGCGTTTTTAGCCAGCGCGCCGTCCTCTTTAAGCGAAAGCGCCAGCGCGCCAAGCAGTTTGTCGCCGTCGATCTGATTTCCTTTTTCGTCGACGACGACCAGCCGATCGGAATCGCCGTCCAGCGCGAAGCCAATATCGGCGCGCAATCGTTTCACCTCGCCAATTAGCCGTTGCGGATAGAGCGCGCCGCACTCGGCGTTGATATTTAGTCCGTTTGGCTCGTCGCCCAGCACGACCAGATCCGCGCCAAGCTCGGCGAATACGATCGGCGCTACTTTATACGCCGCGCCGTTTGCCGCGTCGATCACGATTCGCGTTCCGTGAAGCGTCAAATCGCGCGGAAACGAGTTTTTGATATGCACGATATAGCGTCCGATCACGTCGTCGATACGCTTTGACGATCCCACGTTTGATCGCGTTTGCTGCGCCGAGGCGATCGCTTCGTCGTCGTAATAGATCGCCTCGATCGCCGCTTCCTGCTCGACGCTTAGTTTGTCGCCTTCGCGGTCGAAAAACTTAACGCCGTTATCCTCGAACGGATTGTGCGAAGCGCTAATCATAATCCCCGCGTCGCAACGCATATCGGCGGTTAAAAAGGCGATTGCGGGCGTGGGCATTGGTCCAATCTGAACCACGTCGTAGCCCGCCGCCGTCAGCCCCGCCACCAGCGCGTTTTCAATCATATAGCCGCTTTTTCGCGTGTCTTTGCCGACGAGTATTTTGTTGGTGCGCGAGAGCTTGCGAAAATGAGCGCCCGCCGCCATCGCAAGCCTTGTAACGACAAACGGCGTGAGCTTTTCGCCCGCCAAACCTCTAACGCCGTCCGTGCCGAATAAACGCATTGTAATTCCTTGTATCGCGCGCCGCTAGGCGCTAATTTCGCAAAATTGTATCTAATCCAGCGCATTCTCGTTTTTTCGCGCCGTTTGGCGCTGCGATCGGGCGCTTTGGAGCTTAAACCAATATAAAGTTTATATTCGTTTAAGCGTTCAGAGGCTACTATTCGCGGCAAATTTTAACCGCCAAAGGATTAACGAAATGGCAAATCACAAATCAAGCGAAAAACGCTATCGCCAAACAATCAAACGCGAAGAGCGCAACCGCTACTACCGCACCCGCGTGAAAAACGTTATCAAAGCCGTAACCGCCGCAAAAAGCAAAGACGAGGCGAACGAAGCCTTCAAAAAAGCGAACCGCTACCTTCATTCAATGGTCTCCAAAGGCGTGCTGAAAAAGAACACGGCGGCACGCAAAGTCGGTCGTTTAGCCGCGTTCATCGCTAAGATCGCCTAAACTTGCTCGCTCAACGAATCAAGCCGTTCATCGACAGACGCGACGAGATCGCCGCCGCGCTTGCCGACGCGTCTATCGGCTCAAACGTGTCCAAAATGCGCGATCTGCTCAAAGAGCAGTCGACGATTGCCGCGATTGCCGAAGCGGGCGAAAATTACCTGAAAACAATCGCCGCAATCGAGGAAAACAAAGCGTTGCTTGGCGATCTGGATCTAGGCGATCTCGCCAAAGAGGAGCAGCGATCGCTTGAAGCGAAAAAAGCCGAATTGGAAGCCGAAATCAAACGGCTGTTAATCCCGAAAGACCCAAACGACGAGCGCGACGTTTATCTGGAAATTCGCGCGGGCACGGGCGGCGACGAAGCGGGATTATTCGCGGCGGATCTGTTCAAGCTCTACTGCCGCTACGCCGATTTGCGCGGCTGGAAAACGGAAATCGTCTCTTTAAGCGAAAACGATCGCGGCGGCTTCAAAGAGGCGATTGCGCTAATCAAAGGCAAAGGCGTTTATAGCCGTCTGAAATTCGAGGGCGGGACGCACCGCGTTCAGCGCGTGCCTGAAACGGAAGCGCAGGGGCGCGTTCATACGTCCGCCGTAACGGTTGCGATTTTGCCTGAAGTCGGCGACGTGGAGATCGAGATAAATCCCGCCGATTTGCGCGTAGACGTTTTTCGATCGGGAGGACACGGCGGGCAGTCGGTTAATACGACCGATTCGGCGGTGAGAATCACGCATATTCCAAGCCAAATTAGCGTCTCGATGCAAGATGAAAAAAGCCAGCACAAAAACAAAGATAAAGCGATGAAAATTCTCAAAGCGCGGCTATACGAAGCGGAATTAGAAAAGCAAACCGCCGTTGAAAGCGCCGATAGAAAAAAGCAGGTGGGAAGCGGCGATCGAAGCGAGCGAATCCGCACGTATAATTTTCCGCAAAACCGCCTTAGCGATCATCGCGTAAATCTCACGATTTACCGCCTAGAAGAGCTTATGATTTCGGGCGATCTCGACGAAGTGATCGACGCGCTAATCGCCAAATCGCAAGCCGACGCGATCGGCGCCGCCTAACGCTTTTAGTTTCGCTATTGTTTGATTTGCGGGCGCTTATTTGGGCGTTTGCGAATTAAGATTACGCGATTTT
>JAISMA010000215.1 GCA_031276985.1 Helicobacteraceae bacterium
GCCTTTTGGCTATAAACAAACGGACTTTTATTCTCCTGCGGGTAAAATCCTAACGACATCAACAAGGAGCGGCAAATGACCTTTATAGATAATATCCGCGCGGACGAGGTAATCGATTCGCGCGGCAATCCGACCGTGCGCGCAAGCGTAACGTTAAGCGACGGCTCCAAAGCGAGCGCGATCGTGCCAAGCGGCGCAAGCACGGGCAAACGCGAGGCGCTGGAACTGCGCGACGGCGACAAAAAACGCTTTGGCGGCAAAGGCGTGCTGAAAGCCGTCGAGAACATAAACGCCGTGATCGCCGAGGAATTGGTTGGCTTATCGCCGTTTGATCAGGCGGAAATCGACGCGATATTAAAAGACATAGACGCGACGGACAACTACTCCAAACTAGGCGCAAACGCCGTTTTAGGCGTTTCAATGGCAGTGGCGCGCGCGGCGGCAAACAGCCGAAAAATCCCGCTATATCGCTATCTTGGCGGCGCTAACGCAAGCGTCCTTCCCGTGCCGATGCTCAACGTGATCAACGGCGGTAGCCACGCGGACAACAACATCGACTTTCAGGAATACATGATTATGCCCGTAGGTTTCGACGATTTCGCCGAAGCCTTGCGAGCGAGCGCGGAGACGTTTCATACGCTCAAAAAGATCCTTCACGATCGCAAAGAGGTTACGGCGCTTGGCGACGAGGGCGGTTTCGCGCCAAACCTCAAAGACAACGAAGAGCCGATCGCGCTTTTGCTGGAAGCCATAGAAAAAGCGGGCTACAAAGCGGGCGAGCAGATTGGGATCGCAATGGACGTCGCCTCAAGCGAGTTCTACGAAAAAGACGGCTACAGATTGGGCGCGGAAGGCGGCAAACTGCTATCTTCCGACGATATGATCGACTATCTTGACAATCTTGTAAGCAAATATCCGATCGTCAGCATAGAGGACGCTTTAGCCGAAGACGACTGGAGCGGCTGGAAAAAGCTCACCGAAAGGCTAGGCAAAAAAACGCAACTTGTGGGCGACGATCTGTTTGTAACCAACAAAAAAATCCTTGCCGAAGGGATTGAAAAAGGCGTGGCGAATTCGATTTTGATTAAGCTAAATCAGATCGGCACGGTCAGCGAAACGCTTCAGACGATCCGTTTGGCGCACAGAAGCAATTATACGACCGTCGTCAGCCACAGAAGCGGCGAAAGCGAGGACAGCTTCATCGCCGATCTCGCCGTCGCGGTCAATGCGGGACAGATCAAAACGGGATCGATGAGCCGAAGCGAGCGAATCGCCAAATATAATCGCGTTCTTGAGATTGGGCGCGAGATCGCGTTTGCGGAATATCTGGGCAAAAAAGCCTTTGGACGATAGCGTTGGAGACGAGCGACATTCGAGACGAGCTGCTAAGCGAAATCGGATCGCGCCCCATTCTCAGGGCGCGGCATCTGGTTTGGATTGGGATTGTCGCGGCGTTGGCGCTTTACGTTTATTATCTGCTCTACGGCGCAAATTCGTTTTTGCGGCTGCTGGAACTGCGCGATGAAGATCGGGCGTTGCAGACGCGAGTCGAGCAGCTTAAAAGCGAAAACGCCAAACTGCGGCGGGAGTTGTACGAGCTTGAGCTGATTAGCGGCGAGGAAGAGCCATGAAAAAACTGTGTTTATTCGTCTTTGCCTGCGTTTTGGGTTTGGCGCGGCTAAATCCTTTCGAGCCGACCGAGCGCCAAACCGATCGCAACGATTCGGGTTCGTTTGCGCCCAGACAGCTTGAAGAGGAGACAATCGCGCTTCCGCCAAGCTCCAGAGCGCTTAAAGAGATTCAAATAACGCATCAGGAAAACGACGGTTCGCTTTCCACGATCAACCGCAAAGTGGATAAGTCGATCGATTGGCGCGCGCCGCTTAGAATCGACCAACCAAACGCCGAGAAACTGCCGCGTCAAACGGGCGCGTTTTTGCCGATCGACGAGCTGGAAGATATCGGGCGCATTCGGTTTTTCACGGCGGGCGACGCGATGAAGTTTCAAACCAAAGACGAGCTGATTCGCAGCTTTTTTCTGCCGCGTCCAAGCCGTATCGCGCTTGATTTCAACAGCTCCGTTCCGCTTACGCCAACCGCCGCGACGCTAAAAGACGGATATTTCGCGCGGATTGAGCTTAGTTTTCACGAAACTTTTTATCGCGTAACGGTTACGCTTGATAGCTATTATCCTTACGCGATCGAGAAAGTTTCCGAAGGCTATCTTTTGGGGCTTCATTGAACAATCTGGTTTTGATCGGCTTTATGGGAAGCGGCAAAGGGACAATCGGCAGGCTTTTAGCGCGCAAAACGGGGCGGTTTTTTCTGGATACCGACGCGCTGATCGAATCGTTTGCCAACCGATCGATCGTCGAAATTTTCAGAACTGAAACGGAAGAGGCGTTTCGCCGATACGAGCGCGATCTCGCCGCATGGTTAGCGCGATCGGTTAGCGCCGCCGTAATCGCCACGGGCGGCGGAATGGCGACGGCGATTTCACGCGACGATCTGCGCTCAATCGGCGAGACGATCTATCTGCAATGCGATTTTGCGACAATTGCGCGGCGTTTGGCAAACGAGGCCGAACGCGAAAAGCGCCCGCTTGCCGCGTCAATCGAAACGTTGCGCGATCGGTTTTTGGAGCGCGAGGCGATCTATCGCGCAAGAGCCGATCGGATCATCGACGCGAATCAGAGCGTGGAAGCCGTGTTGGAGGCGATCGGGTGAAACGCGCCTTTTTTAGCGAAAGCGCCGCGCAAACTTTGCGGCAAACTAGATCGCGCAAACAGATCGCCGCGATCGATCGCGTTTGCTTTTCCGCTTCGCAGATCGTATCCGCGATCGCAATCGTTCAAACCGTTACGAACAAATCGCGCAATCGTTTCGCGGGTTACAAACAGATCGCCGCGATCGATCGCGTTTGGTTTTTCGCTTCGCCGATCATATCCGCGATCTCAATCGCCCAAAGCGCCGCGCAAACGCGCCGCAAACCGCGAAACGATTAGCCCATGAATACCGCGATCTTTGCGTTTTCGTGTTTTGCGGCGTGCTATATCCTAGCGACGCTTTTGCTGATCGCGCTGGAAGAAAAGCTGATCTTTTTAAGCGGTTTTTCGCGCCTAACTAACCCGCCGACAGACGAAACAATCGCCTTCAAACTCGACGCGCAGGAGGGTTTTCGCGTTAAGCGCGGCTCAAAAACGCTGTTGCTGTGGTTTGACGGCAACGCCGATAACGTCTGGTACGTTCCAAACGCTATCGCCGCCTCGCAAGCGAAACTGCCTTTGCTGGACGCGATCGATATTGCGGCGCTGAACTATCGCGGCTACGGCGCAAGCGGCGGCAAGCCTTCGCAAGAGGCGATCTTTGCCGACGCGCTAAAACTTTACGACGCGCTTTCGCCAAGTTACGATCGCGTTGTCGCGCTTGGGCGCTCGCTTGGCAGCGGCGTCGTTTGCTATCTTTCAAGCCGTCGCGATCTCGCGGGCGCGATCTTAATCACGCCGTTTGATTCGGTTCGCGCCATAGCCAAATCGCGCTTCGGCTTCTTTTTGGCGCACTTGTTCATCCGCAATCCGTTTGATAGCGTCGCGTATGTCAAAGGCGTTCAAACCGCGTTTTCAATTTTGGAAGTCGCGCGCGATCGCGTCGTGCCAAACAAGCGCACAAAACGACTAAAAGAGGCTATCGCAAATCTTGCGTTATACGAGCGCGTCGGCGATACGACGCACGCCAAAATCGCGACCGATCGGCGCGAATTTGAATTCATCGAGCGATCGCTAGAAAGGTTTTTGAATGTTTAACGACAAAAGCGTTTTAATCACGGGCGGCACGGGCAGTTTTGGACGCGCCTTTGTCAAGAAAATTCTAGATCGCTACGCGCCAAAACGCCTAATCGTCTATTCCCGCGACGAGCAAAAACATTACGAAATGAGTCGCGTTTTCGACGCGAAAGCGATGAGATATTTCGTGGGCGACGTACGCGATCGCGATCGGCTCTGCCGCGCAATGGAAGGCGTGGATTATTGCGTGCATGCCGCCGCGATGAAACACGTTCCAATCGCGGAATACAATCCAATGGAGTGCGTCAAAACCAACATCAACGGCGCGCAAAACGTGATCGACGCGGCGCTACTAACGGGCGTCAAACGCATAATCGCGCTCTCGACGGACAAAGCCGCCGTCCCGATCAACCTCTACGGCGCGACGAAGCTGGTTAGCGACAAGCTCTTCATCGGCGCGAATAACATCAAAGGCGCGCGCGATTGCGGCTTTAGCGCGGTGCGTTACGGCAACGTGTTTGGCTCAAAAGGCAGCGTCGCGCCGCTGTTTAAGCGGCTGATCGCAAACGGCGCGGCAAGTCTGCCGATCACCGACGAGCGCATGACGCGCTTTTGGATTACGCTTGATCAGGGCGCGGAATTTGTGATTAAGAGTTTTGAGCGAATGCGAGGCGGCGAAATATTTGTGCCGAAAATTCCGTCGATGAAAATCGTCGATCTCGCGCGCGCTTTCGCGCCTAACGCGAAATTGGATATTGTAGGCGTTCGACCGGGCGAAAAACTGCATGAAACAATGATCTCAAGCGACGACTCGCGCAACGTTTATGAATTTGACGATTTTTTTACGATCGCGCCCGCTATAGATTTCTCAAAAAAAGCGGATTTTTCCATAGCGATAAACGGCGAAAAAGGCAAAAGAGTCGTCGAAGGTTTTGAATACGCAAGCGATAAAAACGATCGCTGGCTAACATCAGAGGAACTGTTAGCGCTAATCGCGCAACTTTAATTTTTGTCGACGCTTAATAAGCGCTTGTGTAAAATCGCCTTTGACGTACGCCGTTTTTGAAGGATCGAAAATTATGCTTTCGTTGTCATTAGGCAAAAATACGGGTTCAAGGCGCTTATAAATGGCTAATATCACGCTTAATAACGCAAACAAAGCAAAAAACGACGAGTTTTACACGCAAATCGCTGACGTAGAAAAAGAGTGCAAACATTATAAAGAGCATTTCAAAGGCAAAACCATTTTCTGCAACTGCGACGATCCCGAACAAAGCGCCTTTTGGCGTTATTTTCATTTGAACTTTGAGCTTTTAGGCGTTAAAAAACTTATCTCCACGCATTTTGTCTACAAAGATTTGTATCAAGCGGGCGATACCTACAAAATGGAATATAACGGCGGCGCCGATAGCGATTATACGGCGGGCGCAAAAACCACGCTAAAAGAAAACGGCGATTTTAGAAGCGCCGAATGCGTCGAACTGCTTAAAGAAGCGGATATTGTGGTTACCAATCCGCCTTTTAGTCTTTTTCGAGAATATGTGGCGCAACTTATGAAATATGAAAAGAAATTTTTGATAATCGGAAATAAGAACGCTTTAACATACAAAGAGATTTTTAAGTTTATAAAAAATGATGAAATATGGACGGGCTATCGCGGTTTTTCTGGCGGAATGTGGTTTATCACCCAACACGAAGTCGCAACAACCAAAATAGTCGACGATAAAAAGCTCGCCAATGTTCCAAGCATTTGGTTTACAAATATGGATATAGCTAAACGACACGAAAATTTAATTCTTTATAAAACATATACGGCGCGGGAATATCCGCGTTACGATAACTATGACGCAATAAATGTGGATAAAACGGCGGAAATACCAATGGATTACGACGACATTATGGGCGTTCCCGTAACGTTTCTTGATAAATACAATCCCGATCAGTTTGAAATTATCGGCAGTATGGCGTCTACTACCATAGACGAGTATTCAAAAGGTTATCCGTTTATAGGCGGCGAAAGAAAATACGCCCGCATTTTAATCAAAAGGAAAAGCGTATGAAAATCGAATTACAAAAAATCCCCGTTCGGCAATTGGTGGACGGATATATCAATTCCGACGAGGACGGCGTAATAGGTTACGGCGGCAAACTGAATATACGCCCGAAATACCAGCGGGAGTTTGTCTACAAAGACAATCAGCGAAACGCCGTCGTTCAAACATTACGCAAAGATTTTCCGCTCAACGTTATGTATTGGGTCAAAAACGCGGAAAATTCATTTGAGGTTATGGACGGACAGCAAAGAACAATCAGTATTTGCGAGTATGTGAATAATAATTTTTCAATAGATTATAAAATGTTCGCAAACCTCGCAAAAGACGAGCAAAAACAAATACTAGATTACGAGCTTATGGTCTATTTTTGCGAAGGAACGGATTCGGAAAAATTAGCATGGTTTGAAATCGTCAACATCGCGGGCGCGGTTCTCACAAAACAAGAGTTACGAAACGCCGTATATACCGGACCTTGGCTTTCGGACGCAAAGCGCTATTTCAGCAAAACAGGTTGCGCCGCGTACCGAATAGCAAATAAATACGTAAACGGAACGCCAATACGACAGGATTATTTGGAAACGGCTATCGATTGGATCTCTAACGGCGCGATAAACGACTATATGTCAAAACATCAAAACGATCCAGACGCGATTCCTTTGTGGACATATTTTCAATCGGTTATAACGTGGGTCGGCGGTAAATTTCCAGAATACAGAAAAGAAATGAAAGGCATAGATTGGGGAGAGCTTTATAACAATTTCAAAGACAAAACATTAGATCCCGTCGCGTTAGAAAAAGAGGTATCGCGTTTAATGCAAGACGACGACGTAAGCGCTAAAAAAGGCATTTACGCATATCTATTGGACGGCAAAGAAAAACATTTGAATATACGCGCCTTTAGCGAAAATATGAAACGCGAAAGTTTCGAGCGTCAAAAAGGCGTATGCGCTAGTTGCGGCGGCGTTTTTGAGTTTGAAAAAATGGAGGGCGATCACATAACCCCGTGGCATTTAGGCGGTAAAACAAACGCGGCAAATTGCCAAATGCTCTGCAAAGAATGCAACAGACGAAAATCCGGCATCTAACTGCCCCCCCCCCGCCCGCCCGCCGTTGCCATTTCCGCGCCCTCCCCGTCATTCTACGACTACGCGCAAGGTAACGCTTGTAGAATGTAATACGAGCGTCCTTGATTTTGTTTTTGGATTCCCGCTTTCGCGGGTAATGGCACAACCGACGAATTTACGGGCTTCGCCGACTGCGACGGCGCGGGCGATGAAAGTCAAAAACACCAACGAAGCGAGAACCGATCGGGCTTCAACCACTTTCAAAATCGCCAAGTAAAAACAAAGTCGCGGGTAAAGAAAAACAACGAAAAACCGCGTTTTTGCACACATTGGGCAAATGCTTTTTTCGCGCAATTTGTCCGCGATCCGCGATTTTTATCTATTTTTATCAACATTCATCAACTATCGCGCCAAAGACTAACGAGTTCTAACAAGCCTCGCATATTTGGCGTAAATAGCCGAAAATCGAGCGCATTGGGCGTAAAACGCGATTTTATATCGCAAGGCAGGGGTCGAGGCTTCCTTGATTGTAAAACTCAAATAAAGCGGCATTATGGAATTATTTAACGCGAATATAGAAAGATCGTTGCTGGCGACGGCGTTATGGGATCAGACGGCGGCGGGCAGACTTGACTGCGATTTTGGGACGCTTGCGGGAATGATTGAATCGCGGCATTTTTATATCGCGCAACATAGGGCGATATTCGCGGCGATGGAGCGGCTATATAAAAAAAACGTTCCGATCGCGGAAGAGTTCGTTAAAAGCGAGCTTGGCGACAAATACGACGAAGATAAAATGCTGGATATTTTGGCGACTTCGCCGCTATCCGCGCCCGCGCCGTATTGCGCTCAACTCGTGGAGTTGTATAAAAAACGCGAGATTGTCGCGCTTGCGAGCGAAACGCGATCCCTCGCAAGCGAAACGGAAGCGGACGACGCGATAGCCGAAATCAAGCGAAAGTTAGACCAGATTGAAGCGTCGGGAGCGCAAAGCACCAAAGCAAAGAGTTTCGACGAGTTAGCCAAAGACGAGGCGATAAAAAAGCCGATTGAAAAGTTTCCGCTGGGCGTTGGATTTTTGAACGATACCTTTCGCGGCGGGTTTGAAGTCGGGCAGTTGGTGTTGATCGGCGGCGAACCAGAAGCGGGCAAAACCATGCTGACTATGCAGATCATAAAGCATATTTGCCAAACTTCGCCCGTGTTGTTTTTCTGCTTTGAATTCACCACGCGCAAGCTAGTTCAGGCGCAAAAAGAGATCGAGGGCGATAATTTCAAAGCTCCGAATTTACATATTATCGACGACGGCTACGATATAGCGCAAATCGAGCGCGAAATTAGGATTTGGGCGAAGCGCGGCGCGAAGGTATTCGCAATCGATTCGCAAATCCGCGTGGAAAATAACGCCGCGAAAAACGCGACGGTCGAGGAGCGCGAAACCGAAAAGTTTTCGCGTCTAGCGAAGCTGGCGCATAGATTGTCGCTTCTGATTATTTTCATCATTCAAACAAGCAAAAGCGACACGGCGAGCGGCGTATACGCGCCGATGAAAAGCAAAAACGCCGCGCACGAGGCGAGCGTAATTATCTACATAAAGCGCGTCAAAGATAAAAACGGCGAGAACACTCATAAGCGAAAAATTATGCTTGTTAAAAACAAGCAAAACGGCATCCATTTTGAGAGCGAGGTTAATTTTAATCCCGCGACAAAACGCTTCACGCGCCCATACGCCGCGTCGGAGTATAAAACGCCTAGCGGGGTGGATATACCCGTAATTTTGGAGGATTGAAATGCGAATCGGCGTTATTAGAAAGATCGAGATCGAAAGCGAGCGGTATTTAGAGATGAGCGTGAACGCGCCCTTTTTATATCCCGCGAAGTTTCGCCTATTCAAAATTAAATCGTTGTCGGCTTCCGCGCCGAATTATCAGCTTTATCTGCAACCGCCGCATCCGAAAAAGGGCGAAAAACAAGCGGCGCATAACGTCGGCGCGTTGTGGATTAGAACAAACGATAAGGGCGACAACTACATGAGCGGCTACATTGAATCGCCGCTATTTGCAAGCGGCAAGATCGGCATTGTCGTGTTTAAGCCAAAAGCGCAGGAGGATTGGCTTTACGACGTATTAACCGCGAACGATCAATCCTCGCGCAAACAATCCGCGCATTACGACGACGGGGCGAGCGATGACGCTTAACAGACCCGCCCATTACAACAAACGCGTCGGCGAGATACGCGATCGCGTTCCCGCTTGGCGTTTGCGAACGGCGATTATCGAAGCGATAAAGGTTTGCGCCGCGCAAAAGGGCGTAAGCAGTTCCAAATTCGTCGAGACCTTGCTTGAAAACGCGCCGTCGATAGCGAAAGAGATTAACGGCGAGCGAAAGGACGAGCAATGAGCGAATTCGCCGCGTTATTAGCGGAGCGGGAGTTGGCGAGGCGAACGCCGCTTGGGTTTATGCGCTATTCGTTTAAGTATATTTACGGGCGGGAGTTCAAGGAAAATTGGCATCACGGCTATTTAAGCGAGATTTTCAGCGCGGTCGAGCGCGGCGAATTAAACCGCGTTTTATTAAATATGCCGCCGTCTTACGGTAAGACCGAACAATCGGCGCGGCAGTTTGTGAGTTGGGCTTTGGGACGCGATCCGAAACGCAAGTTTATTTACGCCACTTACGGCGCGGATTTGAGCGAGCAGGTTAGCGTTCAGACGCGCAATATCGTCGCCTCGCCGCAATATCGCGGCGTTTTTTCGACGTTAAAACTCGCCAAAGAGCAGAACCAAAAACACTATTGGACGACGACCGACGGCGGCGGTATGTATGTAACGGGAACGGGCGGCGCGATTACGGGCTTTCACGGCGATTTTCTCATTGTGGACGATCTGCTAAAGGCTATCGACGCGAGAAGTCGCGCCGCGAGGGACGAGGCGTGGGATTATTACCGCGAGAGCATTATTACGCGATTGCAGGATAAAAAGCGCGGCGCGATCATCGTAATTATGCAAAGGCTTCATAAAGACGATCCCGCTGGGCGATTGTTATCTAGCGACTTCGCGCCCGAATTTACGCACGTTTGTTTGCGCGGAATCGAGGACGAGACTAAAACCTACGCCTTCGGCGGATTTAGCTACGAGCGCAAACCAAACGAGCCGCTGTTTGACGCGCTGGAAGGCGAAGTAGAGATCGAGCGGGCGCGGAAAGAAATGGGACTTAGCGCGTTTGCCGCGCAATATCAGCAAGACCCTGAAACAATCGAGGCGGGCTATTTTGACGACGAAATGTTGAGCAGGAACGTTTCGCTTTCGGATTTGCCGCCGCTTGATATTTTAATTATGGTCGATCCCGCGATGAGCTTGCGCGAGGAAAGCGACGACCGCGCAATCGTGGCGGAGGGTTGGGGAATGCGCGAAGGCGCGGAGTTAATCGTCTTTATGGACTGCTGGGCGGGCAAATGGGCGATCGACGAGTTTGTCGAGCGCATAATCGACGCGATGGAGCGCTATCCGACGGCGCGAACGTTTATCGAAGGAGCGGGAGGCGGACACGCGATCGGGCAGTTGTTGCCCGCCGCTCTCGCCAAACGCAACGCCAAACGCCGCGCCAATAATTTACCGCCGCTTAGTTGCTCTTTTGAGATATACGCGCCCGATAACAAGATAAGCAAAGAGCAGAAAATCGGCGTGCTACAGCCCTATTATCGCAACGGGCAGATCGTGTTTTTGAAGGGCGCGGCGGGAGTCGAGGAGTTTTGGCGCGAATCGAAAGCCTACGATCCGAACAAGAAGCATAACCGCGACAATCGACTTGACGCTTTTGCGAGCGGCTGGCGGTTTGCCGCGCCGAAAAAACAAAAGCAATACGTGGAAAAAGGGCGTTTGCGAGCGCGATCGGGAACGATATGGAGGTTTTAGGTGCATGACAAGAATTTGAAGCGCGAGGCGCGGATTTGGTATGAAACGCACGAGCAATCGGCGCGGGAAGTTAGCAAGCAGTTTAAGCTATCGCATAAAACAATCGAGGATTGGGCGCGAAAAGAGGGCTGGGTTAAGAATAAATACGGCGCGGATAAAGAGCGGGCGCGAAAGATTATCGAGGATGCGGCGAAAGAGGCTTTGCAAAAGGGCGCGGGACGCGATATTGCGTCCGAGCTTGCGATGACCGACGGCGAAATGAAGCCGACGAAATACCATGAAAGCGTCGCGAGCGCGATCTTTGAGCAGATCATTTCGCTTGATTCGTTGCACAAGAGAATGGGCAAAGCCGTCGTTATAGCGGACAATATACTAGAAAGGGCGAAGCTCCTTTCAGACGTGAAAATCTATACGGAAATCATCAAAACCGCCAAAGAGGTTACATACGGCAAAGAACCCGACACGATCATTAAAAACGTCAATATCGGATCGATTACGCCGCAGGAAATGGCGCAAATGACCGACGAGCAACTGCTGGCTTTGGCGCAAAAGCGCGAAGGCGAACAGAGCTAACCGCTTACTTTTTTCGCATTGCGCGGCGAAAGTCGCTGGGTCTGATCGGGCTTTTTAGCGCCCATAATCCTAGCCGATCTTGCCGCGCCTGTTTTTCGGCGAGGGCGTAGCGGTCGTCTTTGCAGTATTCTGGATACGCCCACGCCGCGCCTAGCTCCACCATTTTAAGATTGATTAACTCGCCGTCGATTACGATATTCGCCACGCTTCGCTTGTATTTGTCGCGGGTTACGACTTTAATTTGCGCCTCTTTGCCAAACGCGAGCGCGTATAACGCCGCTCTCGCCGCTTTGCCGTAATCCTGCTTTAATTCGGGCGCGTCGATGCAATGTAGCCGCACTCTTACCTTCTCGCCGTAGCGATTGACGACGTTAATCGTGTCGCCGTCCGTTACCTTCACGACCGTGTCCGCCAAACAAAAAACCGCGAAAATCGCAAAAAAAACGCAACTTTTCAATTCCGACCCCTATTTTTCGTTTTGGATTTGTAGCACACTGCGGCTATGAAACGAACGGTGCAATATGTTTTGAGCGACTTCTGGGAACTAACGCTGATAAACTCGTACGGCGATCGGTTGCCGTTTACGTTTAACGACAATACGAATTCCGCTATGTCGCTCTTATTTAGCGGAAGCGGAAGCATAAAGCTAACGCCGAACGCCGAATGGACGCAAAAAACGGCGTACAGCCTCTTTAGGAACGCGGTCGGCGAAAGGCGGCTCTTTATCGTTCCTGACGGTCCCGTTTTTTTTGACGACAACGGCGATGAAATTCCGATCGGACTTGACAAACTCGTCGGATTTGCGTCGCTTGCGGGCTGGCGCGATTTTGAAGGCGATAAACGCGGTTACGATTTCGCGGCGGGCTTTATCGACCGCATCGACGGGCATATTCGCGATCTGCCGACTCTGCGTAAATACGAGGGCGAGTTTTTTATCGATTTCTGCCGCGCCGAAAACGACGAGATTGTCCGCGAGGATTTAACCGCGCTTGATTCAGTGTTTGTCGCGCTGGCGGGCGGGAACGAACCAAATTATCCGCTTGCCGAAGGAGCTTAGGTGAAATTTTACGAATTATGCAAACATATCTGGCAGGTGCTATTTCCGCAAATGGAGCAGCTGAAAGAGGATGCGGCGACAAGCGCGGGCGAAGCGGCGGATAGCGCAAACGCGTCGAGCGCGAGCGCGACAAACGCGGCAAATAGCGCAAGCGCCGCGGCTACCAGCGCGACAAACGCGGCAAATAGCGCAAACGCGGCGAGCGCGAGCGCGACAAACGCGGCAAATAGCGCGACGCAATCGCAAGGCTTCCGCAACGAAGCCGAAGGGTTCAAAAACGCGGCGAGCGCGAGCGCGACAAACGCCAATGCATCCGCGCAAAGCGTGGCTCTCGCTTCCGCCGCGTTAGGAGTCTTGAGAAACGAAGGCGTTACGGATATAGAATTCGCGGTACCCGAAGGCTCTACGACCGTCGCCGCGCAATTGTGGCGATCGCAAAACGACGCGAGCCAGATAGCCGCGACAAAAACGATACAGATAGCCGAAGCCTCGCAAGTCGCGGATAACCCGCTTTACTTTGGCTCTTACGACACTACCGCCGCGTTACTTGCCGCGACGGGTATGAGCGCCAATCAGATCGCCGCGAACGTTGAAACTAATAGCGAATGGGAATTTGTGGACGAATGGACGGATAGCGACGCGGAGATCGACGACGCGAGTTATCCAACGACGTTGCCAAACCCCGCTTATTTTGGCGAATTTACGACTACCGCCGCGTTACTTGCCGCGACGGGTATGAGCGCCAATCAGATCGCCGCGAACGTTGAAACTAATACGGAATGGCGATATATTAGCGGCGTTTGGACGGATACGCTTTATCCGATCGGAACGACGGCGACGACGTTGCCAAATCCCGCGTATTTTGGAACGTTTGCAAACAACGACGCGCTTTCCGTCGCGGCTGGAGCGCAAAACGGACAATTTGCGATCAATAGCGAGACCGCGACGATTTGGCTTTATACGGGCTGGCAGGATACGAGCGCGCCGATTGGAACGACGCATCAGAAAATCGTTGCGGCGGGCGTGAGCGGACTCGCGCCCTATTCCGCGCTGGACGAGCTTGGCGAATTGCGCCGTCTCATAGATTCTATGCAAGGCGACTCGACAATATATGTATTTCACAACGGATTGCGTCCAGAACAGGGTTGGACGCAGGCGCAATTAACCGCCGCTTACTACGTCGCAAGCGAAGCGACTGACGGATCGGCGATATTAGACCAAACGACGCTGATTAACGGCGACGATCCAAACGACGACGCTTACGTGTGGTATTCCAACGAAGGCGCGTGGATTCCCAAAGCGGTTACGATCACATTGGCAACGCAATCCAAACTAGGCGTGGTAAAAGGATCGACGGCAAACGGGCAGAGCTACGTCGAACCAGACGGGACGCTATCGTTAAACGGCTACGACGCGATTCTCGCCAATATCAACGCGGTTTCGGGCGTTGCAAACCGCGCCGTTTCTACTGCTTGGACGATGCGAGGCAACGGGACGAGCGCATATAAGCGCGTCGCTAGGATTAGCGGGCATAACAGAGCGATCGATCTGGAGATCGTAACTAATAACTGGAGTACAACCGATTTCTTTCAACGAGTAACCGTTAATGTGCCAAACAACGCCAATATCCAGTCGACTAATATATGGTCTGGCGGTAAAAACGTATGGAAATATGACGTCTTTTACGTCGACAATGCAACGGATAAATGGACGGATATATACGTTGTAGGAACGTATTACGGCTTTAAGGTTTTAGGTTATGTCGGCGCGATAAACACGACCGAAATCGTAAGCGCTAACGCTCCTAGCGGCGCGGTACAAATACCTTTTAATCCGTTGCCAATGCCGAATATAACAACCGACGCGAATTCGGATAATACGGCATTCACGGCGACGACGCTAACGTTCTCCGCGCTCCTGCAAAGACTTTGGCGCGGGATCACGGGCTTACGCGCTGGCAAATCTGGACTGCCGAGCAGCATATCGCGCACTACGACCAACAGCAACGGGACGTATCACACGCATGCTTTAGACGCTACCGCCTTCTTGAAGGCTTCCTCGCCATATACGAGAATTCACTGGACTACATACACCTCTACCGCGCCAAACTTTACAGTCGTGTACTCCAATCCTCATAATTCAGGCACGAGACAACGCTGGGGATATATCAACGGAATACGAATGTTCATCGCGGGAACAGATAACTCTAGCGACGACGTGTCGGTAGGAGGGGTCTTGATTGTCCCTCGCGGCGCGACGTGGCATATAGATATTACCAACGGCGACGACGATAACGACGCGGATATTATCTGCTGGGATTTTTAGGAGTAGAAATGAATTACTACAAAACAATCGACAATCGGGTCTACGCATACGGCGACGATCAAATGCAATGGGTCGCGGACAATAACAAGATCGCGGAACTCGGCTTAACGCCGATTAGCGAAGCGGAAGCGTTGGCGATTACAAATCCGCCGCCTACAAAAGAGCAAAGGATAGCGCGAGAGATCGCGGCGATTAACCGCGAAAGAGACGCGGAACTCGCGGCGCTTATCGTGGAGTATAACGGCGCAAAATACGACGCGGACGAAAAGTCGCAACTAAGAATGACGGCGGTATTGTCGCTGTTGTCCGTCGCGGGCGAAAACGCAACGCAAGAGTGGATAGACGCGGACAATATCACGCGATCGCTAACCGCTAACGATTTCGCGCAAATCGGCGAGATTATCGCGCAAAAAGTAACGCAGATAATGTTTGAAGCGCGGCAAAGAAAAGACGCGGCAATCGCGGAGATTGAAGGCGAATAATGTTAGTTATAACGCCCGTCTCTAAACGTAGATTTCGGCTAGTGAAATGCTTCACGCGCAACGGAATAAACGTTCCGTCGGGGTTTGAGTTTGACGGCGCGAGCATACCGCGCATTTTTTGGAGTATTTTCGCGCCGCATGAATACTTAACGTCGAGCGTTATACACGATTTCGGATACGCGAGAGCGATTTATTTTTACGAACGCGGCGGTTACGACGCGGCGCGGGATTGGTTTAAGAAGGCGGACACGGCTTTTCTAGCGGCGTTAAAAGAGGATGATCGGCGCGTGGCGCGATTATTTTATAACGCGGTTAGATTTTACCGCTGGGTTAAATACCCAAAGGCTAGGTAATGGCGACGCGGCGCGTTTGGCAATTTAGATTGTTTTTAATCGGCGCGTTAATCTCGTGCGGATTATCGGCTTTTGCGATTTACACAATCGCGTTTATAACCGCCGAAATAAGCTGGGCGTTAGCCGCGCTAACAATCGGCGCGTGCGCCCTGCCCGCGATCTTGTTAGGACTGCCTTATCTAAACGGCAAATTCTACTTTAGCTATACGCGGCAACACGGGCTAAAATTCGGCGAGGAACGCCGATCAAGAAAGCGCAAATCAGCCACTAAAGAACACTGCGATCATGCGGAATGGATCGACGATGAATAACGGACGACGGCGCGACGATACAAAGATCGATCTGTTAATCGACGAAGTTAAGCAGATTCGTATATCGCAAGCGCGGCAGGAAGAGCAAATGAAAGCCTTCGCGGACAAACACGACGATCTGAAAGACGATATTAAGAGTTTGCAGGGCAATCAGCGAAAAGCGGCGTGGGCGATTGTGGGCGCGTTTATCGCCGCTATCGCTAATTTTATTTGGCAAGGAACGTCGAAATGATTAAATATCTAGGCATAGGCGCGGCGTTAGCGATCTTGATTGCGTCCATAATCGCGGTTAATCTCAAGCTCAAGAATTCGGCGCAAGAAGTAGAGATTGGCGATTTGACGGCGCGATTAAATCAGGTTGTCGCGGCGAATAAACAAAGCGACGAGACAATCCGCAAAGCTATCGAATACTACGAGTCGCAAATCGCGGATTATCTAGTCGCGCTAAACGACGAGCGCGAGGCGCATAATGAAACGCGAAAGCTAATCGCGCAGATTGAAAGCCGCGATATAGATTCTGCGACTTCGCGCAGAATGACAACGCCGCGTAAAACAGAGTGCGCGATAACCACAAGCGGCGATCCTATTTTGGAGGCGCTCAATGCGAATTAAAAAATATATAAAAGTAATCGCGGTATGTATATGGGCGTTATTGTGTTGCGCGATAATCGTGCCGATCGTATTTGTTTTTTGTTGCGCGTTAAAGCTAATATCTAGGATATGGGAAGCGTTTGCTGGATTTGGCGAGGATATAACCGAATTCGCCAAAATAGCAAGCGAGAGCGTAGATGATTTTTTTGGCGATATAATAAAGGCGACAAAATGCGCGAAGTAATTAAGTATTTCGTTCAGTTTTTGGCGATCATCGCGGCGATTGTTTTTCTGTGGTTTTTGACGGGATGCGCGAAGCCGCAAATCATCACGGAGTATCGCTATATTGATCGCAATTGCACAACGCCCGCCGAAGTAATCGCGCCGAACGAGCGGTTGCCAATCCGCTGGTTAGCGATTGATATAAACGCGACGCGCTACTATTGCACGGCGCAGGGCGCGTCGTTGCTAACAAATCTAAGGAGTTGCAAATGAAACCAGAATTAAAGGCAATGATTAGCCAGCCAATGCGAGACAAAACAACGGAGCAAATCCGCGCCGAAAGAGAAGCGGCGGTTAAATGGCTGGACGAGAAGGGTTATCTTGTGGTTGATACGGTGTACGAGGAAATGCCGCTCGCATTAAATCCGAACGTAGCGCGCTTGTCGAAAGCGATTAGGGCTTTGTCCGACGTTCATGCCGTTTGCTTTATCGGCGATTGGCGGAATGCGAGAGGTTGCAAGATTGAGCGAGCAATCGCGGAGGCTTATGGAGTTGAGATATTGGAGTTTGCGCCCGACGATTTCGCCCTGCCAAACAAGACGCAAAATAACTTTTGCGACTGCGAGCATTGCCAATGAGTTACGATTACGAAGCGAAAACGCCGATCGAGCTTAACGACGACGGCGAATGGACGGCGAGCGCGGACGGCGCGGTTATCTTTGACGGAACGTTTACGCCAAGCGGACAATTCGGCTGGGAAATCAAGATAGACGATTCAACGCTGGATCGATATTTGGACGTTTATGAACAGGGTAATCAGATCAAGGTTGTTAAATCCACGCCGATCGCGGCTGGTCAAACGTATAAATTCACGACGCGGGGATACGCTTTAGCCGAAAAGTCGTTTGAATTCGCGCCGTCGATTATCGAAGGCGGATCGGGCGGCGGAAGCGGAAGCGGAAGCGGCGGAACGGTTAATAGCGTTAATGAGATTGAACCCGATAGCGACGGCGATGTTCAACTAACCTATACATACGCAACGCAAGCCGAATTTGAAGCGGACGAGGCGAATATCCCGATCGGCGCGATTGTAGTTAAGTTATACGAGGAGTAGAGAATGGCAAAGATGTATCTAAAAACTACGGAAGGGTTTGTAGAGATTGGCGGGAGTTCTAGCGGAAGCGGAAGCAGCGCGCCAACATTCAATTCGCCAGATTACAGCAATGCCGAAAGCGATAATAAAATCACGATACCGACCGCCGATACAGGCGATCGGACATATTCATGGACAGTCGAAAAAGACGGCTTTATTCAGTTTGAACTCGGCAATGAAGGCGGGACACATTACGGCGGCGGAATCTTTGGGCGTATAAACAGCGCTAGAGTTTTAGCCGTAGCGGAAGGCTGGGTGTGGAATGACGGCGTGTTTGGCGTAAAAAAAGGCGATATTGTTAGCGTTAATATACCCACGAAACAAGCTAATGACACCGCCAAAGTAAGATGTTATTTTATACCGCCATTATTTAGCGTTACAGAACAAACGCCATTAGCTACGGATTATTACGATTATTCGGCGGGCGACGGCGTTAATCATATAACGACTAACGGCGGCGAGTGGATAGCCGATAATGACGGGATCGTTGTTTGCAGTATGGGTAGACATGCCGTTGGAAGCGCGGGTTTTCTTAACACTATATACGCAATTGATAACAAGTCCGTATATACTGATAACATATTAGCCGTTCCAGCGGACGGTTGGGCAGAATCGACCACTACGCTAGAAATATCCAAAGGGCAAACGATTAGAATGAATGCGTTTGGTTTGCCCGATAGCGAATTAGAAATTTACTGCCGTTTCTATCCGCGAAAGTATAAAAGCATTCAGCCGCAAGAGTTTCAATACTCGACCGACGAAAAGTGGGTAGGAAAGTATTGGATCGACGGTAAAAAGATTTATGCAAAAGTATTTGAGCAAGATTACACCCCGACAATGTCGTGGGAAATGTACACCATACCAATCGCGGATTTAGGCATTGATCGCGTAGTATCGGCGGAAGGATATGCGGATCGACTTTCAGATCATCACGCGAGCGGAGTCATACCTTACACTAACAATATGACGGGTAATTTGATTGAGTTTAGGTGGGGACATATTAGCAAAGAATCGGGGATCATGTTTCACGCGATCAGCAATAGCGACTCAGAGGTTTTTCGCGTAACGATCACGCTTTATTATACGAAGGCTTAATATGGACGCGAAAAGGTTAAGCGAAAACCAAAACGAAAGGGTAGACAATGGCGCTAAAATCTGAAAGTCTGTTACCGTATATCGGGCAGATTCAATACAAAAATCCGTGGGGCGAAGTTGCGAAAGGATTTGAGAATCTCGGCAAAGTAGCCGTAGCTTACGGCGAGGGCGAGCAAAAGCGCGAGGCGCAAGGCTATCAAAACAAGCAAACGCAAGCGCAAACCGATCAAACGAACGCGACAACAGAGGGAATCAGACACACATCGGGAGTTAAACAAACGCCCGTTACTCAAAGACCAGACGGAACGTGGGTCTACAAGCTGTTTGACATGGATAGTAATGCGGTCGCGGGGAGTAACTATGATCTGTTTAGCGGGAGATCGTTCCTCGACGAGTATTGGCAAAATGAAATGGAAGCGGCGAGGCAAAGAGACGCGGCGAAGCAAACAGGCGGCGCAAGCGTTAGCGGCAAGGCTGGCGAGGCGACGCGCCCTTTAGATAACGGAGCGGCGACTCCTAAAACCGCCGACGCGAAAAAAAAGACGAGCGGAATGTCCGCCGAACAGCAAGAGGCGATGGAAGCGTATCGCAAAGACAGAACGGAAGGGCAAGCGGCGAGAAAAGCCGCGAAAACCGCGAACGCAAACAGCGATCCCTATCCGTCGCCGTTGCGGTGGGGTAAGAGATCGGCGCAATCGGCGCAAACGCCCGCTTCGCAAACGCCGTCGGCGCAATCGCCCGCTTCGCAATCGGCGCAATCGGCGCAAACGCCGCCGCCGCAAAATCCGCCGAAAATACCGCAATACCTGTTATCGCAAACGGGAAAGCAAACCGCGAACGATAGCGGCGATCCCTATGCGTCGCCGTTGTTGTGGGGCAAACCGCCGCCGCGAAATACGCAAACGCCGCAATTGACTGCGGAACATGTGGAATACCTCGCTAAAATAAACGACGCCGTATTGAAAAATCGATCGACGCAAGGGGAAGAGGATCGGGCGCAAGAAACGCATCCGTTTAATCTTGAACAGATGCGATTGGCAAATCTAACGACGGCGCAAACGCTCCCCGTTAAACTCGCCAAAGACGAAGCGGACATTAGACATACTAACGCGCAAACATACAGGATTTATAACCCGCTTGAGAAAGAAATTAAAGACCCGTTAGAGCGCGAAGTTTATGAAACGTATGGTTACATTCGTAGATCGCAACCCGACGACGTTGTTAAAGCTACGCAAATTGTTACTAATCCTAGCTTGACGTGGGGTGGCAAACTTAACGAGTTGGGGCTTCTTTTCAAAGGTAAAGCCGAATTGGGAGTTAGTAGCAGAACGCCGACTAAATCGGAGGGCGCGGCAATGCAAGAAGCGGCTACAATGGGAAAATTAGGGCAAAGCATGGTTCTGCATTGGGACGATTGGTACACGGGCGGAGTTCCAAACGATATTCGCAGAGGAATCAATTACGTTTTTGGGACTAAAGGCGAGCAAGAATCGGCTTTGGAACAAGCGGTAGAATGGTTCTCCGCTCTGCCTCGCCACGAATTATTCGGCTCGGCTTTCACCAAAAATGAGCAAGATATATTTGAGCAATTATATGCCTCGCTACATTCGGGCGACTCGGAATTCCCCGCGAAAGCGTATAAAGCGCTTAACATAGCTATAGGCAGGTTGGACGCTCAATACCGTATATTACGCGCCGCAGGCAAATCGTTTGATGAAGGTATATTTATTACGACGCTTAACGATTTAGAGGCGGCGCGGACACTTGCTGAACTTAGAGGCTGGGGGACAGATATAGACAGAGGACTTTATGGCAGACCCTCGAAAGCCGAAAGCAAAAAGCAGGTAAAAGAAATGGGCGGTTTAAATCTCGAAATGATCGCGAGACAACTCGGCGGCGCGGGAAGCGGTGGCGGCGAAAATAACGCGACGAAAGAGGAGCCTGTTGATTATAATCCTATCGCCGAAAGAGAAGCGGCGCGTAAAGCGCAAGAGCAAAACGCGACGAAAACGCAAGAAACGAACGCGACGACGACGGGAACTCCGCCCGCGACGAAAACGCAAGAAACGAACGCGACGACGACGGGACAAATTCGCGCGGTCGATCTAAAACCCGAACAGATACCAAAACTCTTTTAGTTGAAAGCGCGGCGACGTTTAATTGGTAAACGTCTATAATCGCTCCATTATAGATAGGAGGC
>JAISMA010000236.1 GCA_031276985.1 Helicobacteraceae bacterium
TCTCGGACGATCGCGCCGTATTCGCGCAGAAAAAAATGACCAGGAATAATGTCGATTACGCTGTTGGCAACGCCGATGAACGGCTTGTCAAAATCCTCGTCTTTTAGCCCCGTAGCCCGTAAAAGCGCGCGGTGCGGCGTTCGCTCGTAACCTTTTTTGATGACGTCGCTTCGCATAAAATCGCCTTGATTATTGATTTCTAGGCGCAAATTATAGCCTTACGTTGGTAACGGCGCGAAAAAATTCGGTTAAGTTGCTTTTTTTAATATCGCTTTGCTACAATTGCGCCTCGTTTTTCGCCGATTGGCGCAACGACGCGGGAATAGCTCAGGGGTAGAGCACAACCTTGCCAAGGTTGGGGTCGCGAGTTCGAATCTCGTTTCCCGCTCCAATTTTTTAGACCGCAAAAAAGCGGGCGGCTTTAGTTGCAATTGCGGCGCAATTTTGAGATTTTGACAATCAAGAGGCGCTAAACGCCGTTTAGATTATGAAAATCCCAACAAAGCAAGCGCCCGAGTGGTGAAATGGTAGACACACAGGACTTAAAATCCTGAGGACGGATTCGTCCGTGCCGGTTCGACTCCGGCCTCGGGCACCAGCTCGCGGATTTTGGTTTTCGAGGCGCGAGACGTTTATGGCGGCGTAGCCAAGTGGTAAGGCTGTAGCCTGCAAAGCTTCGACCCCCGGTTCGAATCCGGGCGCCGCCTCCAAATCAGTTTAATTTCGCGGCTATCAAACAGGACAGATGGCCGAGCGGTTGAAGGCGCACGCCTGGAACGCGTGTATAGGATAAAACCTATCGAGGGTTCGAATCCCTCTCTGTCCGCCACGCTTTACGGGCAGGTGGCAGAGCGGTTTAATGCACCGGTCTTGAAAACCGACGAGGGTAAAACCTCCGTGGGTTCGAATCCCACCCTGCCCGCCACGCGCCGCGACGCGACGCTTTGCGTTAGCCTAATCCGCCGTCCAAAACGTAATCCTGCCCCGTTATCCACGAAGCCTTATCCGATAGCAAGAAAACGGCGAGATTTGCTACGTCCTCAACCGCGCCAAAACCAAACGGATACAGCTTTTCGCGATCGTCGCGCATGGCGGCGAGATTTGCCGTCATCGGCGTGTTTATATCCGCGGGCGAGATCGTATTAACGCGCATTTTAAGCGTCGCCGCCTCTTTGGAAATGGATTTGGCGGAAGCGATCAAAGCCGCTTTTGAGCCGGCGTAAATTAGCTGCGATTTGTCGCATATTCGCGCCGCGATAGAGGCTATAAAAACAATCGAGGTTTGAGCGCCTATATTGTTTCTTTTATCCAAAAGCGCTTTTGCCGTTTGGATCGGCGCAAAGTAGTTAATATCGAAAACTTTTTGCGCGCTTTCTTGATTATACGATCTTAGCGGCGAAAGCAAAGATATGCCCGCGCAATACGCCATTCCCGCGAATTTGCCGTATTGTTCCCTAAGCGATTTTATAAAATCAGGCAAAGCGTTAAGATCCGCGCATAAATCTTTGCTAACCGTAAAAAACGACTCCGGGTTTTTGGCTTTTTTACGCGCGTTTTCTAGTCGATTTTCATCGCGCGCGATCGCTATTACGCTCGCGCCCAAAGCGTTAAGCGCCAAAGCGATTCCTTCGCCGATTCCGCTACTGGCGCCCGTTACGATAAAACGGCTTTCGGCGCTAAACTCGATCATACGCCCGCTTTAGCGATCAAATCCGAAACGGTTTTGATTTGCTTGAAATCTTCAAACGACAGTTTAACGCCGTAATCTTGATCCATAAAAGCCAATATCGACATTCTCGCCAAAGAGTCGTACTCTTCTAAATCCTCTAGCCTTGTTTCAGGCTTTAACTCCGCTTCGGTTTGTAGCGCGTCGGCGAGTTTTTCCATAAATTCCGTAGCGTTCATCTTTTTGCTCCTTTTGTTGAAATTTAGCTTGCGTATATACGCGGTTTAAGAGCGCATATATGATCCAGAGTCGTTAAACAAGCGCCCCAGGAAAGCCCAACGCCAAAACCCTGCGCGACGACTCTTTTTTTGGCGTTTGCGAATAGATCGGCGTTGTCGCAAATAACGCCCACAATCGACGAGCCATTTTGGTTACCGTATTTAGGAAATATGATCGGAACTTTTTGCGGCGGAATTTTCGCGGATCTTGCGATCGTTGAAAGTATATGCGTATTGGCTTGATGTAACAAAAACAGGTCGATATTATCGACGCCGTTTGCTAGAACTATGATCTCGTTTAATAGCGGCGGCTGGCAGCTCATGGTGAATTTGAATATTTCAAATCCGTTCATATATAAGTTTTCTTCGTTCCTCACGCATCCGTCGTCGTCGATCTTGTCCGCTCTTGTTTGCTCGTTAGAAGGATTTCTATAAGCGCCAGCGCGTTTAATTAAATGCGAATAACCCGATCCGTCCGAATGCATTATGAAACTGGTTTTATCGGCGGCGCTTTTTTCAATGACGCTGGCGGAACCGCAATCGCAAAAAAGCGGATATTCGGCGCGGTCTTTAATGTTTACAGCCTTGCTAAGCGTATCGCCCACGCATAATAAAACGCGGTTTAGCCCTGATTGAATCATGGAAAACGCTAGATATAATCCCTGAATATAACCTGAACATCCGCTACAAATATCGATAGCGATCGTCGTTTTTGGCATGCCTAGTTTATAGTGCAAAATATGAGCGTTTTGCGGCGTATAGTAATCGGGCGTCTGGGTTACCGACAGAATTGCGTCAAAATCGCCGCAAGATAAATTCATTTCTTTGATTAAGCGCTTTGCCGCGTCAAGACATAAATCGCTTGCGGCGGTATTTGCGTTTGTAACGTAGCGAGAACCAAAACCGATCGTCTTTTTAAGCCTTTTTAGCAAATTTTCGTCGTTGTTCCAATAATGCGGTTCGTCGTCGAAGTTGCAAAGATTTTCGCCAAGCGTAATCGCCGCGCCTTTTATGTCCGCGCACTCAAAATTCGCTAAAGCCATTTCACGTCTTTCTTAATTGGACTAGCTCTATAAGAGCATGGTTTCTTAACGCTAAAAAACATATTTTTTCAAAATATGTCGCGTCGGTTATAGGAACAATTATAAGGGCTTTAAGCGAGGCGGTAATTTTGGCGGCGTCTGATTCTATATCGCAGGTTTCGTACGCAAAATGATAAAATTTAACGCGGTTTTTTAATATGGAAGTAAGCGGACCTTGATCGTTTAGGTTTTCTAAAAGCTCTAGTATGGGAGATCCGCCCGCCGCCCCCCCCCCCGTTTGTCGCCAATAAACATGCCGCGTATATTTTGCTTATGATCCACAAACGGCTCTGAAAGTTTTTTGTAACCAAGCGCCTCAAACGCGATAAACTCGCGCTCAATATTTTGCGTAGCCGTACCGATATGGTGAAATTTCAAATCAATCATTTAACGCTTATCTCCAAACCTTCGGTATTGATAAAATCTGGTATTTTATAGATAAAACTCCCTTCGCTACACAGCGCGCGATCGGTTAGCGTAGCCAAATAAGCAAGCGCGGGCGCGTTACGCTCGCCTTTTTTGTAGTTAATAATAATCTCGTTTTTGGTTTTTAACGTTTTCGCGGCGAGGGAAAACATAAAAGGCAACGCGATATTTTCTATGTTTCTGCCCAAAGCTCTGCAACTAACCGTCATTTCGTCAAGCTCTAATGTTTCTTGATTTCTATGCGCGGCTAAGATCGCTATAATTCCGCTTTCTGAAAGATTATCGCTCATTGCGATCGTAATAACGCTGCGATCTGGCGATGTCATAAACTCCAATGTCTGACTTTCGTTGTATCGTTTATAATTAAGAATGAATTGATTTGTTTTGCCGAATAATTCGGACACTCTTGCGATCTGCGCTCGATTATTTACGCTGAAAAGCAATTTAACGCCGAGTTTTTCAAAGTACTCTTTTTGCGAATAAGTTTTGGCTAATTTAGCGCGCTCCTCGTTTGCCTGCGCGTCTTTTGTGCGCAAACTATCTTCTTTGGATATTTTCAGTTTTGTAAGGCGCGGATAAAATTTAAGTTGCCGCAACGCGATCTCTTCGTCGACCGCTAAAATCGTTTTGATTCCGACGCCTTCCACGTTTTGAATTTCCGCCGGATTATCGTCGATAAAAACCATAGAATCTACGCCTATATTAAGCGTTTTTGCGATTTTAACGATATTTTCTCGTTTATTATTCCAATTGATTTGCGCGGCGGCGAAGTCGTCGAATTTTAGCGCGAAATCCATTCGTTTTTCAAACATTAGTTTTACGTCGCTTTCCTCGTTTTTGGATGCGATCGCTATAAAAAATCCGTTTTCTTTTAACCTTTTTATCTCTTTTTGGAGCGCTAAATTTGGCGTAAGATTATCTATGCCGTCCTCGCCTAGCACGCCTTGATAAAGCGTGTTGTCCAGATCGCAAACGATCGCTTTTAACGGCGCGAGTAAAAGCGCGGGTATCAACTTCAAACCGATATATCTAGCGACTTGCAAAACGGCTTTATTTGATAAGCGCGTACCGCTGTATGGCTCTTTAGCCAAATCATACGCCGCTTTATCCAGATCGCGTAAAATCGGCGCGATTGAAAAAAGAAAACAATCGTTTAGATCGAGAGTTAGATCGATCGGATTTTGATCGTCGAGAACAACAATTAAGATCGGCGATTTTGTTAGAGATCGCAACGCGGCGGCTCGCTCGCGTATAAAACCTTTTATGTCGTTTGTTTTATATTTGGCTAAATCAAGATATATTAAATCGAGATCGCGCTCTTGCGTCATCGAAAAATTTAACGAATCATCGTAGGCGCTATATATAAATTCCGCTTCCAATTCGGAGAAATTAAGAAAGGCGTTTAATACGGAAGCAATGGTTTCAAACGAATGGTTTCTATGAACGCCGATCGTAATTTTCTTGGCGGATCTGTTTTTTGCGATTGAGAGCAGTTCCAAACGCTTTAGCTCTTTGGCGAAAATCGGCGAGATCATTGGCGAAATCACAGCCCAAGCTCCGCAAGTTTTCGCTCGATCGCGCTTTTGGACGTTAGATACGGAATATCTTCGGCGGCGAAAGCGATATTAAACTCCTCTTCGATTGTCATAACGATCTCTATATGCCTCATAGAATCCCACAGCGATTCGCTTTGCATTGAAATATCTTCGTTTGCCAAAACCTCTTTGCCTAAAACGCTCGATAAAATTTGAGCTAGTTTTTCTTTCATCGTTTCCCCTTTTTTATTCGACAAAGCCCATGCTTCTTGCGGGATTGCCGTGCATAATCGTATTGTTTTTGCATCCTTTATACACAACAGAACCGGCGGAAATTTTATTGTTGTCGCCTATCGACGCGCTTGGCAACATTGAAGCGCTAGATCCAAAGAAGTTCAAAGAGCCTATTTTGCAATGACCCGTAATATCGCAATAGCTGGACAAAACGTTAAAATCGCCTATCTCCGCGTCGTGTCCAAGCGAAGTATAAAGATTAAACAGATTGCATTCGCCTATCTTATAAAAATATCCGCCGGAACCAGGGCAAAATATGTTGCCGCCTCGCATATCTAGAGCGGATTCATTAACGCGACATCCATGCGATATAAAATTGGGCGTTTTTCTGCCAAGCGCCTTAAACGTTTCGTATATATTTTTTCTTATGCGCGGCTGCCCTATCGCGATCAAGAAAGAGAGATCGCTATCAAATTCCGTATTTTCGTAATCGCCCAGATATAAATGCGACAGCGCGTATTTTTTCAGCGTTTGACCATTGTCGCCTTTCGCGCAAAAACCAACGACTTCGATCGCGTTGCCGCGCGCTCGCTTTTCCATAATATAGCCGTAAAGCTCAATCGCAAAACCGCCCGCGCCGATTATGATAACTTTCATAAGCTAATTGTGCCCGACGCGAACTTAGTCTTTTTTGGCAAAGAGGCGCTCAAAACGCGCATCCGATAAAAACCGCAAAGCGAGTTTTGCCAAAATCTTTGGCGTTGTCGCTGTATATCTCGGCGCTCGCGCCGATTTTTAGCGTTTGCCCCAAAGTTTTGCCAAGCGAGGCAAACAGATTAAGCGGCGAATCTACGTCGCGATCGCTAGGCAGTCCGTAGCCCGCGCCAAATCCAATGTCGATCAAACCCAAAACCTCGCTGAAATTCGCGCTCGCCTCGACGTAGCGATCGCCTTCAAAATAGTCGTTATCCGCCGCGACAACGTCGTAGCCCGCCAAGCGAAACGCGCCGTAACCGACGGCAAACAGCGCCTCGATATAGTTTGCGTCGTCGATTGTAAAGTTGCGCGAGATCGCGCCCGCTTCAAACCAAATATCGCCCGCCTCGCCTAGATAACCGCTCGAAAAATCGTATTGGATTGCCTTCGCCGCGTCGTCTTTTGCGTCATAAACGTTAGAGCCGAACGCGCCTAGGTAAAAACCGCTTTCAAAGCCGTAGCGCAACGCGCCTTGCAACGCGCCTTCGTGGTTTGTTTGCGTAACGCCGCGAAAAATATAGTCGCTTTTATACTCGATTTTGGCGCTCAAACCAGCCGCCGCAAGATAGTTTGCCGCAATCAATAAGGCGATTAAAAATCTAATCATCGCCGAAATCATACACGTTTTAGCCTACAAGTTACAATCGATCGTTTGATTGCAAGCGATCGATTAAGCGATTGCGCCTTTACGAATGAGCGGCGGCGTTTGCGGGATTTAATAGCTTTGCGGAGGTTGGGGAGGCGGTTTTCATTTGGATTTATTGGCGTCGAGGGCAAGCAGGGCTTGCTTGGCTAGTTTGTTTAATTCGCCGTCGGGTTTGGTTTTATTTGCGATCTCTTGAAAAAGCAATCTGGCTTTAGCAAGATCTTTTTTAACGCCTAAACCGTCCCGATACATTGTGGCGATCCAATACAGCGATCCGTAATGTTTATTTTTATCGTATGATATTTGAAACCATTTAAGCGCTTTATCGTAATCTTTAAGCGTGTCTTTATATAGAAGCCCTAAATTAAGCGATGCGTATTGATTGCCTACTTTATGCGCGATCTTATACCATTCGATAGATTGAGGGTAGTCTTTAATGTCCTCGTAGAGAATACCTAATGAATTGGCGGCTTCTATATGTTTCTTATTATATGCGATCTCGTACCATTCGATAGCTTTGGGATAGTCTTGCAGAACTTGTTTATAGAGATTTCCAAGCGCAAAAGCCGCTTCAATAAGACCATATTTATGCGATTTTTCATACCATTCGATAGCTTTGGGATAGTCTTTATCTATATTGGCGCTAATCATTCCTAATCCGTAAGCGCCTTCCGCGCTTCCCATTTGATAGGCTTCGTTATACCAGATTTTACCGTTTTTTGAATCATTTAGATTAACGTAATATACTTCTCCCATAGCATAAGCGCAATCTTTATTTCCTCGATTGTAACCAACTTTGTACCAATAAAACGCCTTATCATAATCTTTAATACGATCTACGTACATATTGCCTAATAAAAAAGGCGCGTTT
>JAISMA010000243.1 GCA_031276985.1 Helicobacteraceae bacterium
TATCATGTTTATAGTAAATATAAGATATACACAAAAACAATATCCGCGCAAAAATCGCTAAAAAAAGAAAAGAATAGCGATAAATGGCGGCATCCAGATATTGTCGGCGTATATTTTCCAAACTGGGAAAAAGATATTGTTGATATTTCCAAAGATACCGGTAGCTTTGGAATTAAATTATTTTCTTATGAACTAAAGAAAGAGCTAAACTTAGCCAACTTGCGAGAGCGCTATTTTCAAGCGGTGTCCAACTCGTCTTGGGCTAACGAAGGATATTTGGTGGCGTCGGAAATAGACGATAACGACGAAGAGTTTATGGCTGAATGCAAACGGCTTTCCAGCGCTTTTGGAATTGGTTTAATGAAAATCTCTATTGACGATCCAGACCAAAGCAAGATATTATTCCAAGCAAAGGTTAAAGATAATATAGATATTGAGACAATGAACTTATTGCCCAAGATAAATAAAGACTTTAAGGATTTTATAACAGACGTAAAAGCCGACTATGATACTTATCCGAGAATAAGAAGCAAATATGATAAGGTAATTTCGACAGAGGAACTATACAAATAGCATATCAAATAAAGCGATTTACGTGCCGCGATAAAATCAATTCTAGTTTTTGCTGGTTGGACAAACATATAGTCTTGGAATAATGAAAAAACGATTACGGCGCGTTATGCGACAATAACACAAGACGAACGCTTAACGACATTGGCTAGTTTTTCGCTCTAAGAGCGATATTTTAGGCGCGATTGCATAACGTTAAAACAACGCAATCGTAAAACATTATTGTGTTGCAAAGCGGCGAAAGAAATCGGCGGCTTAACGAAAGTTATGATCGCGCGCGAGACATAACAAGCGCCAATTTTGCCGCGTATAACTTCACGAAATAACGGCGCAAAAAAGCAAAACGTTCAATTTGATTGCTATTGCGCGGCGTTATGGCGAACGGGTTAATTAAACCAGCTTTTTACCCGCTCGGCTATTTCGTCAAAAAACCCTTTGTGAGCGACGCTTTCTTGTCCAAAACTTTCGTGAAGTTTGGTTAATAGCTCTTCTTGCTCGTCGGTTAGCTTTTTTGGATATACGATTTTGACTTGAACGATCATATCGCCCGTTCTCGCGCTCGCGGCGGATCTAATCCCTTCGCCGCGAAGGACGATTTGCGCTTTGTCGCGCGTTCCTCTCGCAATTTCCAGATTTTGTTTGCCGCGCAACGTTGCCACTTCGATTGAGCCGCCAAGCGCCGCCAGCGTGAAAAAAACGGGCGCTTCGACATATACGTTGTTATCCTGCCTGACAAAAACGGGATCGTCCCGCACGGACAACACGACGTACAGATCGCCGCGCGCGCCGCTTGCGCCCAGATTGCCGCGCCCTAGCGCCCTAAGTCTTTGCGCGTTATCAACGCCTTCGGGAATGGTAAGTTCCACGCTGTCGTCGATTGCGATCGCGCCTTTGCCTTTGCACTCTTTGCACGCTGTTTCGAGAACGCCGCCCGTTCCGTGGCATTTCGGGCAAGTTTGCGAAAAGGTCATAAAACCTTGACGCTGATAAATCTGTCCGCGCCCGCCGCAGTAATCGCACGTTTTTCGTTTGCCGCCCGCGCCGCCGCACGCTTCGCACGGCTTTAAGTAGCGATATTTAAGCGTCTTTTTGCAGCCAAAAACGGCTTCCATAAACGATATTTCAAGCTCTACGGCAATGTCCAGCGCCTCTTTATTGCGCCTATCGGATCGCTTGCGCCCGCCGCCGAAAAAAGAGTCGAACACGTCGGCTATGTCGCCGAACATATCGCCAAAATCCGCGCCGCCGCGGGAGTCCAAGCCCTCTTTGCCGTAGCGATCGTATAACGCGCGTTTATTCTCGTCGCTTAAAACTTGATACGCTTCATTGATTCGTTTGAATTTCGCTTCGGCTTCGGGGTTATTGCGGTTTTTGTCGGGGTGATACTTGAGCGCCGCTTTGCGAAACGCCCGTTTAATCTCTTCGGCAGTGGCGTTTCTGTCAATTTCCAATACGGCGTAATAATCAAAATCGTCCATATCTCTCGCGCTTTATTAGGATTTTAGGGGCGAAATTGTAGCGAATTTGATAGGCTTTCACAATGCGTTTTTATCTCGATAGTTTTCAAAATCTCGTCGAAGCGCTGACTAGGTTGCCCGCGATCGGCAAAAAAAGCGCCAAAAACATCGCCTTTGAGCTTGTTATGCGCGATCGCGCCGCCGCGCTGAAACTCGCCCACGCGATAGAAAGCGCGGTCTCCGTCGCCAGAGTATGCGTCTGTTGCGGCGCTTTGAGCGAAAACGAGCTGTGCGGCGTATGCGCGGACGAAGAGCGCGATCGAAGCAAAATTTGCGTCGTATTAAGCGCAAAGGATATTTTCACGCTGGAAGAAAGCGGATTGTGGAACGGGCTGTATTTTGTCTATGAAAGCGAGGAGAATTTCGTCAAACTTGAGAACATGATCAAAGATCGCCGCGCTCAAGAGGTGATTTTTGCCTTTGCGCCAAGCGTACAGAACGACGCGCTGATCTATTTGATAGAGGAGCGCCTTTCGCCGTACGGCTTGATTTTTTCCAAGATCGCGCACGGCGTGCCGACGGGCGTCAGTTTGGAAAACGTCGATATGATCTCGCTTGCCCGCGCGCTGGAAGGGCGCGTAAAAATATAACGCGACGTTTTTGTTTTTGCAAAAGCTCAATTCATCTCGTCGTTTCCGCCTTCGCGGGAATGACAAGAATGGATGCGCGATAGGCGTTTTTGTGAGCGCCGTTTCGTCGCCGTTGCTTTTGAAGGAATAACGGAAAGAGGGCGCGATCACGTAAAATTCTCGGTTCGTCGTTTGCTGATTTTGCAATCGGTTGCGTTATTGATGCTTTCATTTTGCGAAAATCTAACATTTACGTCATACCCGCTAAACGCCTCGCTTGCGGGCGTACGTTGCGAAAGAAGGCGGGAAACCAGAAATGTTTATCCTCGATTTTCTCTGCGTAAACGCTTCTAGCATATCGAATAGACCGGGCAGTATAATGGCGTAAGTGTAGTTGTAGAGGAGTTTATAGTCGGTTTCGCGTTTCATAGCGGTTATATCGTCGTTATAGATATCTTTGAGTGTTGCGTCATAAATTAGATCAGATGACCTCCAAGCGTCATATTCCGTATTCAATACGCCGTTGGCAAAGTATATATCTGTCATTCGCTCGTCAATAATTATGTCTTGAGCGTACGCGCAAAAAGGAAACAAGAACGCTAAAATCAGTAGTAACCTTTTCATTTTTGCTCCTTCAAGAGAGCGTCTACGTCAAAATCACATAGAGCTTTTTGATCATCCAGATCTGGTAATCTATATACTCCTCCGCTCAGTTTTTTATCGTAAGCGAAAAACGCTTTTATTCGAGCCTTTGTGTTTAACTGAGCAGTCTTAAAGGCGGTGGAAGTTGCAATGCTGTGATCTATCAATATTGGTTCGCCAAATTCATCGGCATCATATTTAAAATACCAATTGCACGCTTGCGCCCCATTTATCAGCTTTCTTGCCTCTTCGGGTTTATTAGGATTAGCAAGCATAAATTGATGCGCCCTTCCAATCTGAAACCCGATATGGGTTACGATCCTATGATCGTCTTTGTATTTGAATATCAACCAGCGTTTCACATCGTCTCTAACGCCGTTATTATTTGAATCAATGCCAAGAAGCGTCGAATCGTTGATTTTCGGATCGGGATACGGCGGAAGCACAAAGCCGTTCACAATCTCCCCGCCCTCTTTTGTATAACCCGACGGAATATCATCTCCAGCGCTTGCGGAGGATTTAGCGTCCGATTTGCTCTCGCAACCGCTAAAGCCGATCGCCAAACCCAAAACCAACGCCAACGCCGCCAGCGCCGCAACAACCGCTTTCCGTTTCATAACAGCTCCTTATTTGCCTTAAATTAAACAAAAATCCTTGCATTTTACTAGAATCCAAATGAAAAATAGCTAGTACAGCAGGTTAAGCGTAAGATACATAATCTATTACGGAAAGGATATATTATGGCTGTAAAAGTCGCAATTAACGGGTTTGGGCGCATTGGAATGCTCGCCGCGAAGGTGATCGCGGGCAGAGATGATTTGGAGCTTGTCGCCATTAACGCGACGGGCGCGCCAGATATGATCGAGTATCTGCTGAAATACGACAGCGTTCACGGGCGCTTTGAGGGCGTGAAGCTGATCGATGAAAAGACGATCAAAATAGGCAAAAACACGGTCAGGATCAACTCATCGCGCGAACCTAGCGAGCTTGATTTTGGCGAGGCGACGGTATTGATTGAAAGCACGGGCAAATTTCTGACCAAAGAAAAGGCTTCGGCGCATCTGCGAAACAACGTCAAAAAGGTTGTGTTGAGCGCGCCCGCGAAGGACGATACGCCAACGTACGTGATCGGCGTTAATCATACGCAATATAAAGGCGAAAGCGTCATTTCCAACGCGAGTTGTACGACAAACTGCCTTGCGCCGATCGCAAAGGTAATTCACGAGGCGTTTGGCATAGAAAGCGGCTTGATGACGACGGTGCATAGCTACACGAACGATCAAAATATCTTGGACGTTAAGCACCCGTCCGATCGTCGCCGCGCGCGCGCCGCCGCGCTGAATATGATCCCGACGACTACGGGCGCGGCTAAAGCGGTGGGTTTGGTGCTACCCGAACTCAAAGGCAAACTTAACGGCTTTTCGATTCGCGTTCCCACGCCCGACGTATCGGTTGTGGATTTGACGGTTAACTTAAGCAAAAGCGTTACGAAAGAATCGCTTAACGACGTTGTGCGATTGGCGGCAAACGGCGCGTTTAAGGGACTTATTATTATCGACGAGGACAAATGCGTTTCCAGCGATTTCATCACCTGCCCAGCAAGCTCTATTTTTGTGCCAGACACGACGCAGGTAATCGGCGATAAATTCGCCAAAGTATTAGCGTGGTACGACAACGAATGGGGTTACACAAACCGCCTTATCGATATGGTTTCATACGTCGGAACGCATTAAGCGTTTGCG
>JAISMA010000005.1 GCA_031276985.1 Helicobacteraceae bacterium
GGCGTGGCGGCGCGAATGTTTAGCTCGCTCGCCAAAGAAAACATCAACATTTTGATGATTAGCACCAGCGAAATCAAAATCAGCGTCGTCATTGAAAGAAAATACGGCGAACTTGCCGTGAGAATCCTTCACGCCGCGTATGAATTGGACAAGTAGATTTCGTGGAGCAGCTTAGTAATTGGACGTTAAGCGCCATTCGCGCCGACAGCCCGATGATGACGTGGATGGAAGAGCGCCGCTTCGATTGGGTGCCGACGGCGCACTCGGCTATAACGCAGCTTATGCGCGGCGTTTCGTTTGCGATCATAACCGATCGTAGCCGCGAATGGTTCGCCGAATATCTCGTAACCCTGCTAAACGGAAGCGATAAAAAGCGCCCTTTGCTTCCGATTTTCAACGCCCGCGATCTGTTGCCGCACCTTGATCGCGCAAATTCAAACGACGTCGATCTCGTGCAAAATATGCTTTCTATCGCGTTTGGCGACAAGTTTATATATTGGTACATCGGGCGTGGCGACGACGTTCGCGCCCAAGCGCCCAAAAAAAGCGGCGACAGCTTTTTGTGGCTTATGGACGAGGAGGCTTCAAACGGCTTTTTTATGCGATCGGCGGATCATCTAATCGACATAAAACTAATGCACCTAGCAAGGCTGTTTGACAAAACGATCGGCGCGGTAATGTTCGGCGAGGTGAATCTCTAGCGATGAGCGCGCTCTGGGTTTGCGCCGACAAAGAAACAGGCTTAAAGCGTTTGCTGGCGCAGATCGGCGATGCTCCCCGCGTCGTTTTTGAAGCGCAAAAAGAGGAGTTTTCGGTCGCGGAAGCCAGAGAGTTAATCGCGGCGGCTTACGTCGCGAGCGATCGCCAAAAGTTTTTGATAGCCTCCGCGATCGGCTATAACGCGAGCGCCCAAAACGCGCTTTTGAAACTGCTGGAAGAGCCGCCGCGCAACATTGCGATCTATCTGCTTTCGGCGCGTAAATCGGTTTTTCTGCCCACCGTCAGATCGCGTCTGCCGCTTTATACGATAGCCGCGCCCAAACCGCCCAAAGAGCGCCTGCTTGATTTTGCGAGGCTTGATTTGCGATCGATCTACGACTTTATCAAAAACAACGGCAGGCTGGAGCGCGATCGCGCCAAAAGGTTCGCGGAGGAAGCGTTTGATTATTTCGTTTCGCTTAAAGCCGCGAAACCTACGCTCAAAAAAAGGACGCTGGATGCGTTTGATCGCGGATTCAAGATGATTACGCTTAACTCAAACGCGATCAACGCGATCCTACCGATTTTACTTCTGTTGCTGGAGTGCAAAGATGACGCGAAAACTTCCGTATGATATAGATATAGCGCCTATTTTGGAAGCGATCGGCTGCGACAAAGCGGGCGCGGCGCTAATGCGGGACAAAGCGCGAATCGATCGCTATCTGCTGAAAAACCTCTCGTGCGGCGCGGCGAACATTCTAAAACAAGACGCGCTTTCGATTGGCGCGGAGCTTGCGGTGCATCGAGATACGCCTTCATGCGGCGTAACGCAAACCGACGCGCTTTTACTCGCAACGCCCGCGCAGTTAAAAAGGCTGATTGAAAAGGAAAAAACGCAGCCGTTTGGCTTGAAAAAGATAGCCGATCGGCTGCAATCGTTTTTGAAAGCAAACAAGCAAAAAACCCGCGTTATGGGCGTTATCAATATCAACGACGACAGCTTCAATCCCGCGAGCAGAACAAAAGCCGCCGACGTTCGCGCCAAAGCCGAAAAGATGATTCAAGACGGCGCGGCGTATATCGATATTGGCGCGGTAAGTTCGCGTCCGGGCAGCGACGGCGTCGATCCGCAAGAGGAGCTAAAACGGCTCAAGCCCGCGATCGACGCGCTATACGCCGCGCAAATCCACGAAAAGGCGATTTTAAGCCTCGATAGCTACGAGCCGCTACCGCTTAAATACGCGCTTGATCGCGGTTTTCGGCTCATTAACGACATTACGGGAGGCGCGGACGATCGCGTTTTGAAACTCGCCGCCGAATACGACGCGGAACTTTGCGTTATGCATATGAAAGGCGATCCGAAAACAATGCAAAACGACGCGCGCTACGACGACGTAATCGAGGCGATCGACGACTTTTTTTCCGCGCGCGCGGAGGCGGCGCGATCGGCGGGCGCGAAACGGCTGATTTTGGACGTTGGAATCGGTTTTGGCAAAACGGCGGGCGACAATTTTAAGCTAATCGCCGCGCAATCTCATTTTTTGCGTTTTGGCTACGATCTGCTTGTTGGCGCTTCTCGCAAATCGCTAATCGACGCAATCTCGCCCGCCGCGGTTGGCGACAGGCTTGGAGGCACAATCGCTTTGCACCTTAAAGCGGCGGAATACGGCGCCGCTATTATTCGTTGCCACGATGTTTTTGAGCATGTTCAGGCTTTGCGCGTACTTGACGCGCTATCCGACGCGGCGCTCGCGAATTGATAGAACTTCGGATCTTTTTGCGAGGCTAAATCGACGCGGCTAAACAAGTACCTTACGTCCGCAATAGCGAGGAACGCGGGTATCCGCTCCCGTAAACGATCGGGCTGCGTTAATCCAATGTAACCTCCAGATCGTCATTCCCGCGACAAAGCGATAGCTTGCGAAGCAAGCGCGATCGCGGAGGAAGGCGGGTATCTATTTCTTGAAAGATAACTGAAAGCAAATTGCCATTTGTAAGCGTTTGTTATCGCTTCGCTATTTTTTAGATACCCGCATTCATTAGCGTCTTGAGCCGCTGTCGCGGCGGGCGCTTTATCGCGGGGATGGCAATTTTGCGAATACAAAAGGCGATCGCTTTGCAAATTGGCTTGAACAACTTGAAGGCGATCACAAAACGATCGGCGCACTTATTTCAGCGCGTACATCACGCCTAATTTCGCTACCAATCTAGAAATAGTGCGGCGTTTTGTCTCCTTGCGGAATTCGTCCAAATTATACGCCAAAACTACAGGCTCGATAATAGTTTTGCGCGGAAGATTTAGATCGCTTAATAACTTTTTGCGATTGACGGAGACGCTTAACGCGAAACTTTTAATAACCGCGCTTAATAAAGTATCCTATTCTTTCAGCGCGATGATCGATAAAACGGCGTTGCGATCGTATTCGCCGCCGATGTAAGCAAAAGCGATAATTTTGCCAGCGCCGATATAGGTTCGCCCAAGCAGATTTCCGTATTTGTCCGCTATTTCTCGCTTAGATTTGCATTGAAAAGGCTTCCAAAATTTAAGCGTTTTTTGCGCTTTTCATCTAGCCATTGCAACTTTGCGTCAAGCTGCGTTTGCGCGACAAAGTTATCGCATGAAGTTTTGGTGTTTTATCTTTTTTGAACGATTACTTGAAAATGAAAAATCATCTTTAGACATCAAAATAATTGATCAGTCCATTTTATATTTTTACTTAATATACCTCTGTCGATCCAATCATCTAATGCATTTAAGGCATCTTCGAATGGAATTATATATTTATTCGACATAAGCGAATAATATCCAAAATAGTACATGGTTTCTCCTTGCTCAAATTCATCTCCAAGAGAAGTTAGCGATTCTTCAAAGTCCGCTGATGTATAAGTTAAAATACTTTTTTCATCTAACCCAACTGATAGCCTGCCAATATCTTCAACTACTATATCAACGGAAAATATTCCTTTAATTATATTAGACGCTTTAAATTTTATTTCTTGTAGTTTAGCCATCAGCGAGTTCATTGATTCTATTCATTCTTCAACTGTATTAAAGCCATCTAAACAATATTCTAAATGTGATTTTAACATATAAATATTCTCCTTTGATATTTTAATCTATTACTGTCTATCAATGGGTTCTGGATTCAAATCGTCATACAACGACTTTGACATTTTACCAACTTTTTCAGAAACTAGCAATGTTTTTAAATATTCATCCGAGTCTTTTTTCTTGCTTTGCAAGAGTATTTCTTGATCTTCTATTTTCAATATTCCGCGAGCGCAATCGCCGGAATATCCGTTTCGGCTTGACGCTAAAGTCTCGACTATGCGCTTAAGACGCTAAAAGTTCACACAATGGCGTTAAACTCTCTGGATATCTTTTTCCAATACTCTTTTTGGCTTTTTCTTCCCGTCTATTCTGACATAATAATAGCGCTCTCGATTGTCAAGGCGCCATTCATTTAAAACAATAGTCGCGGAGATGTTTTGTCCAATCGCAACCCTTTCGCTAACTTTAAATTTTGGCGTCGGAAGCTCTTTGAAATTCTCTTTGTCAACTCTAAATATGCTATCCCCAAATTTCAATTTTATATACTTGTTTTCTGCGCCAATACATTCGAAAATTACAAAAGGTACATAAACCATATTAAATTCTTCTAAATCATCAGGATGAACCTTGTCTGATTGAAATTGCGCGCTCCATACATATCTACCCCACTTGTTATTATTCATCATAATCCCTCCTAATATTGTATATTATGACAGTTAAATTGTCAGTATACGCTGTCGAAAAATGACGGCAAAAGCGCGTTTTTGCGTAGCGAACGGCTTGGTTTGTGTAAAATCGCGGACTAAATAAACGGGAGAACGCTATGAAATACACAGCTGAAGCGATTGGCGCAAAAAGAGGCTTACGAGCGCGGCGCGGAGGCGCATGATCAAGGCGATTTCGCTCAAGCGATCGCGTATTTCACGCAATCGATCGAAATCGATCCAAATTGCGCGGACGCTTACAACATTCGCGGAAACGCTTACGCTGTTTTAGGCGATACAGATAAAGCGATCAACGCTTACAACCAAGCGATTAAGATCGATCTAAACTTTGCAATGGCTTATTATAATCGAGGGAATACTTATAAAGATTTGCGCGATGACGAGAAAGCAATCGCCGATTATACGGAAGAGATCAAGATCGATCCAAATTACGCTGCAGCTTATAATAATTGCGGATATATTTACTACCATTTAGGCGAATATGAAAAAGCGATCAAAGATTGCGACAAAGCGATTGAGATCGATCCTAATCTTGCGTCAGCTTACATCAATCGCGGGCTTGCTTATCACGAACTAGGCGAATATAAAAAGACAATCGGCGATTGCGATCGCGCTATTAAAATCGATCCCAACGACGCGATTTCTTACTATAATCGCGGAAACGCTTACGATAAAATAGGCGATTACAGCAAGGCAATCGCGGATTTTACGCAAACAATAAAAATCAATCCAAAATTAGCGTACGCTTACAACAATCGCGGATACGTATGCAATAAGTTAGGCGAATATGAAAAAGCGATCAAAAATTGCGACAAAGCGATTGAGATCGATCCGAATTATGCGGAAGCATATTATAATCGCGCTAACGCGCACAGCTATTTAGGCGAATACAAAAAAGCGATCGCGAGTTACGATCTGGCGATCAAAATAAATCCAAATTATGCTGAGGCTTACCACAACAGATCGCTTTCTTTTTATCATCTTAAAGATTACGCAAGAGCGACAAAAGACGCCAAAAAAGCATGCGAATTAGGCCTTTGCGGCATGTTTGAATTTATAACGCAAAACGAGTATTTGCGCGATTAAATCAAAGATAGAAAACGAAACTGCTCAAAGCAAGTAAAATTGTAGCGATCACGTTCAAACCAAATTATAACAAACTTGCGAAGCCGCTTTTAGCGCGCGTAAAGCGAGCGAATTTAGCGATTGCAAACCGCCGTTTATTCGCTTAGCGCAGAGCGCGAACGAGTACGCGATCGACGCGGATGCAACTGCTAGTCGCGGATAAGTTTCTCTTTTTCTGCACGCGCCCAATAACTCGTAATTGCCCAATTCGCATGCTTTGCGCGTGTCTTTGTCGGCGCTTTTATAATCGTCTAAATTGGCGTGAGTAGATTAGCGAGCGCTATGAACCGTCGCGTCGCTTGTACCGATTTTGATCGCTTGCGTAAAAGCCGCGAGCGCCTCTTGAAACTCGCCGCGATCGTAAGCCTCTTTTGCGGCGTTATCCGCGCCAACGACGAAAACCGCCGTCAAACAAAAGGCGATCAACGCCTTTGCGACTATTCCAAATTCAAACAACGTTTTCATAACGCCCCCCTGATTTAATCGCGGGTCGCCCAAACGCGCCCGTTTGCTTGAGGTTGCGCCGTTTTTGCGTTAATTGTCGTCGTATGAAAAGCCGCGTCCGTCTTTGGCGTTCAGAATCAAAAACGCCTTCAGATCGGGCATATCCCTGATGAAGCTCTCTTTGGTAATCGCGGGTTTGAGCTTGGGATACGCCGCGGCGACTTCGGCGATAAACCCTTCGCCGCGATTTTCAAACAGCTTTTCCCATTCGGCGCTTGCGCGTTTGAACGCAAAATCCGCGCCGTTAATCGCCATTGCGTCGGCTAGGCGCGAGTAAAACAACCGCTCGCCTTTTTGGTAATCGCCAGCCGCCGCGAAAGACAAGCCGCCGATTAGCGCCGCCGCCAAAATGAGTCGCATCGTAGCTCCTATTTTTGGTTTTTAATGAATAAAATCATACAATTACGCCCTTCAAATTCAAAGTGCGTCCATAGCTCAACGGATAGAGCGTCGGTTTGCGGGGCCGGAGGTTGCAGGTTCGAGTCCTGCTGGGCGCGCCAAAGCGTTTTTGCCGCTTAAATAACTCGCGTATCGAATCCATAACAAGCCGATGACTTTGCAAATGACGATTGATTTGCGACCATATTTGAAGCGCCCGCGCGCTTTAAGGTTTTTATCCGCCAAACGGCGCAAACAAACCGCGCAAAAGGCGAAGGCGAAAGCGAAAGCGCTTAAATATATCTTAATTCTTCGGGCTTGTCTTTTTTGCGGATTAGTTTTTTGAAATATCCAATGCCCTCGCTCGTGCCGATAACGATCATTCTTGAATCGATCATCACCTGCGCGTCGCCGCCCGGCATTGGCAGAAATTTGCCGTCTTTTTCCTTGATCCCCACAATGCTTACCCGCGTAATTTCGCGCAAATGAGTCTCTTTTAGGCGCTTGAAAATTACCCAGCTTTGACGCGGCACTTCAACCTCTTCCATATCCAGCGGCGTATCGCGGCGATAGAGAAAACTCTCCAGCATATTTTCCATTTCGGGACGAAGCGCGATCGTGCTAAGACGTTGCGCCATTAGGCGCGTCGGACTGACGACGTTGTCCGCGCCCAGCTTTTTGAGCTTTTCCGCGTCGCTTTGGTTTTCGCAACTCGCCAATATCCTAAACGGCTTGCGCCCAAGCTCGCGCTCGTAAAGACGCAAAGAGCTGATCATCGCAATGTTGTCCGAAACGTTTTTGGACAAACAGATCGCGCCTTTTGCGCTTGATAAGTGCGATTTTAAGATTGCGCTGTCCAAGTGCGGCGCTTCGTTGATGTAATAGGGGTATCTGTTTTGCTCCGCCTCGTCTTTGAAACCCTCGCCGCCGTCGACCACGACAAACGGCACATGCGCGGCGCGTAGCTGTTTGCCAAGTTCCGCGGCGTATTCGTTATGAAAAAAGATAACGAAATGATTTTTTAGTCTAGCGACTTTGTAGAGCATGGATCGCTCCTTAAAAAGTTGAATTAGCTTGCCGCGCCCCAAAACCTCGTTGAGCATCCCAAGCGAAAAGGTAAAAATGGCGAAGCCAAGCACGATTAAGGCAAAAGTAAACACCCGCCCTTCATACGAAATTGGCGCGATTTCGCCAAAACCTACTGTGGTAAAGGTGATTCCCGTTTGGTAAAACGCGTCGATAAGCGACATATCGTCGATCGCCACGTATCCAAGCGCGCCAAACATCGTAACAAGCACGAGCATAATCAGCGGAATGCGAAAAGGACGCAGATGGGCGTAAATCTCGCCGTCTACATTAACTTCCGGACGCGAAGCGCTCCGCCAATGAAGAAACTTTTTTAATCTGTTAAGCATTCGGTCTCGATTGTTCTCCAAAGCGATATTATGGAATATATCGGCTGTGTCGACAAACGGCGGGACGCTCCCAAAACGAATGTTTTGGGAAGGCGGTTTTATTTGGAGGTTTTGCGAAGCGTTCGCAAAGTTGAAGCGGCGACTCTCACTTTGCGGGTCGAGCCGTCTCCAAGCGTAATGCGAACGACGCGCAGATTGACGTTAAACACGCGCTTTGTCTTGTTGTTTGCGTGGCTGACTCTGTGTCCAACCTGACGACTTTTGCCCGTAACGGCGCACTTTCTTGACATTTTTTCCTTCTTTTTCAGAAAAATAAGCGGCGATTCTAGCGAAATAGACCTTAGCGTAACCGCAATCGCGCTAAAATCGGCGCGAATCTAGGGCGACGTCGATATAATTTGCGCGTTTCAAACAACCTCGCAATTTTGAATCTTGCTTGGCGTTTGGCGACAAAAAAAAGGTTTATGGCATGCAATCGATATGCGCGGTACTTGAAGAGTGGGTTATTCAAGACGGGAATTATCCCATATTACGCAAGAGCGATAAAGTAAATCTATCGTTTTATATAGAAATCTACGAATTTGAAGCTAAGACTCGTGAAGAAAAATATCTGTTTGAACGGATAAAATACGCCGAATATAATTTTAGCGGCAAGGTAATATACAAAAAGCGCGATCTGATCGTAGTAGATACGAACCAATTTAAGTTTTACATAGAGCTTGACGAAAAGGCAAAAGCGTCTGTAGGCGATTTTGTTAAAGGGCGCGGGCGATTGACAATCGATTATTTTGTATGGGTTGAAAACTTGCCAAAATACAAAGATCCGCCTAATATATTGTATAACCTGATCGTAGAAAAAATATACGTTATTAAGATTCCCAAAACGCATATAACCAGATCCGAAAACACGATCGGTTTTAGCGCGGCGTTAAGCGCTGAAGAGTTTAACCAAAACGATATGCAAGAGGCGGATCAAACCCGCAGCGCTTATGAATTTGCGTTTTATCTGCTTGATTTAGCGCCAATAGACGAAAATATAGAGACGACCTTTTGCTATCTTTAGATCGCGCTAGTTTCAACGAAGCGTTTTTGAAGACAGGGCGGCTTCAAGGGCGCGGCGGATTTTTTGCGCCTCTCCGTCGTTGATTGCAATCGATTGTCGTCGGCTTTGGCAAAAATCCGAATTTTGATTACGATCGACGCGGATTTACCAAAGAGTGATTGCGTTTGAGCGTTTTGTTTTGCCGCGTAGCCGCGACGAGGTTAGAGAGGCGGGCGGACGCGTAACGCAACGCCACGGTTTTTCTTTGACGTAACGAAGCAGTAAAATAAATTATTAAAATAGTAAGCTAATTTTAAGGAAGCTCTAAAAGTTTGTGTAGTTGCGGCAAAACGCGGGATACAACGCCAAATGAAAGCAATTCATCTTGCAACGCCAAAGCGCGTTTAAGCGAGGTTTTTTTATTTGATTCCAATTGCAAAATTGTAGTTACTCCGCGATCATACGCGGCGCGAAACGGTTTTTTTAACAGCGTTTTTAAGTTAAGCGATTCGTCCACAACAAATTTTAACTCGTTAGCCCTTAGCGCTATATTGAAGTTGATCGCGTATTTTGGCGGCTTTGGCGACGCGACGATATAAACGTTTTTATCGATTTCGCGCCAAAGCGATCCGTTGGTTTCTATTTTGACTTTTTTCCATAATTTTAACAACGCGTCGCATAACGCGCCAAGCTCATTATGTATAAACGGCTCTCCGCCCGTTACGCTAAAGATCGCGCCGCCTAAGAGCGCCGCTTTTGATACGATCTCGTCTATTGCGATCTCTTCGTATTTGCCTTCAAAAGAATAAACGCTATCGCACCATGCGCAACGCATATTGCATCCGTATAAACGAATAAAAACGACGGCTTTTCCCATTAAAGCGCCTTCGCCCTCGATAGAGCGAAAAATTTCAACGACTTTCACGCTTTTTCCTTTAAGGCTTTTGCCGCTTTTTGACCAGCCGCCGCCGCTATTTCGTCGTAAGTCGCGCCGTCGATCGCCTCGAACGAGCCAAAAACTTGAATCAGCCGTTTTAGCGTCGCTTCGCCGATACCTTTAACTTTTAATAGCGCGAATTTTGCGTCCGTTTTGCGTTTTTGTTTGCGATGAAACGCGATTGCGAAACGATGAGCTTCATCGCGTAGTTTTTGAAAAAACTGAAGCCGTTTATCGCTAGTGTCCAAACGAAAAACTTCGCCGTTTGCGTACAGAATATCTTTCGCCGCGCCCTTTGCGCGATGAGCCTTGCCGTCGAGTTTTTCTTTGCCGATCGCAACTACGTCGATAGTTACGCCGACGCTGTTTAACACGTCGATCGCAAGCCTTCTTAGCGTTTCGCCGCCGTCGATTACCCAGCAATCGGGCGGCGGATTTTCGCCAAACTTATCGGCTCTTTTGCTTAACGTTTCCAGCATTTGATCGTATTCGTTTTTTGCCGTTAGATTATAATGCCTGTAGTCGCCTTTTACCCAATCGTTCTTGTCAAAAACTACCATTGCGCCCACAGTCGCTTCTCCCATTATATGCGAATTGTCGAAAATCTCCAATCGCTTTGGCGCGTTTTCAAATTTCAGCAGATCTTTTATAGCCGTTTCAATCGACGAGTTTTGCGCCTCTTTTTTGAGAAGTTCTTTTGCGTTTTTAATCGCTAAATCCACTAGCGCTTTTTTCGCGCCAATCTTTGGAACGATAATCTCGAAGCGTTTTTTGTATAGCGCGTTTAACCAATCGGCGATCGTATCTTTTTCGACAAAATCTTTTGCGACGTATATGGTTGTCGCCGTAACGGGCGTATCGCGCGAATAAATAGACATAAACGATCGTTTATAAGCCTCGTCCTCGTCGTAACCTTGCGAAAATTTAAAGCTCTGGCTCGCGCTTGATATGATCTTTCCTTCGCGCACAAACAGCGCCGCCGCCGCCGCGCTTGCGCCCAAATCCGCCAACGCCAAAACGTCGAAATTTTCTTTTCTCGCCAAATCGACGCCGCTTAATGCCGCGCTTGATAAAATGCCCCGTATTTGATCGCGTATTTTCGCCGCTTCCTCAAAATGCTCCGCGTTTGCGTATCGCGTCATTTGCGCTTCCAACGCTTTGGCGAGTTTTTCTTTATGGTTGATAAGCGCGGCGGCTTCGTTTATCATAGCGCGATAAGCTGTTTTGTCTATCAAACCAGCGCATGGAGCGGCGCATCTGCCGATCTGATAAAATAAACAGGCTTTTTTCTCCTTCAAGCAGCCGCGTTTTTGCGCGATCGGAAAAATAGAGTAAAGCGCGTCGTATATATATCTTGCCGCGCTTGCGAATGGTCCGAAATACTTAACTTTTTTCGCGCTAACGACCTTTCTTGTAATCTCAAAGCGCGGAAACTCTTCCGACAGATCGATATATATATACGGATATGTTTTATCGTCGCGCAACAATATGTTGTATTTTGGCTTAAGTTGTTTAATCAGCGAATTTTCAAGTATTAGCGCGTCGCTTTCGCTCTCAACGACGATATATTCCAGCGCTCGCGTCTCGCCAATCATTTTGGCGATTCTCGCGCTCAAGCGCGGATCGGGCGAGAGCTTCGGCGTAAAGGCGAAATACTGCTTCACGCGGTTTTTTAGGTTTTTGGCTTTGCCGATATATAAAAGCCGCCCGTTTTGATCGAAATACTGATAAACGCCCGCGCTTTGCGGCAGACGCTTAATGCTCTCTTCCAGCGGTTTCATTCCGTCCTTTGCTAGGTTTATTTCGCGGGTTTCTAAAGTTGTAATGCTACACTGCCGAGTTTATATTTACTAAGGCAATCGATGTTTTTTGGCGTTTCTTTGCGGTTTTTGGCGTTTGCCGCGCCGATCGCGTTGTTTTTAATATCGTTTTCGGGCGTTGATATTTGGATTAGCTCTTTTTTCTACGAGGACGGCGTTTGGCGGCTAAAAAACGATCCGTTTTTGCTGTTTTTGTACGATTACGCGCCGATCGGCACGGCTTTTTTTGCCCTTTGCTGTTTGGCGCTTGGCTCTGCCGCGTTTCTTTGCCGCGCCAAAGCCAAATCAAGCGACAAAGCGCGGTTTTTGTACGCGAGGCGTTATCTGCCGCTATTTTTGGTTTTGAGCTACGCGCTTGGTCCGGGTCTTGTGGTTAATACGATTTTCAAAGACAACTTCGGGCGCGCTCGCCCCGCGCAAATCGAGGAGTTCGGCGGCGATAAACGCTTCACGCCGCCTTTTGTCATTGCTAACGAATGCGAGAAGAATTGCTCGTTTTCAAGCGGGCACGCAACGGTAGGCTTTTATTTCGTTTCGCTGGCTTTGATTTTAAGCGGCGGCGCGGCGAAAGCGGTTTTCGCCTTTTCGGTTTTTTACGGCGCGTTGATAGGATTTGCGCGAATAGCGCAGGGCGGACATTTTTTTAGCGACGTCGCGTTTAGTTTTCTTTTCGTCTATCTAACGGCGAAAATACTTTATCATCTGATGTTTGTTCGCCTCAAACTTGGGCGCGGGACAATATGACTTTACGCGCGCGCTCGATCGCCTCAAAAACGGCTTTATTCGCGGCGCGGTTTTCAAATCGCCCGTTGGCGCGCTCTTCGTAGACAAGCTCCGTCGGTTTTGGCTCGATGAAATCGCTTTTGCGATCGACGTAGAATTTGAAATTGTTCAGCTCAAATCCGTCGCATATCGAGGTTTCGCGTTTAAGCGCCTTGAAAAGCGACCTGATCTGATCGCGTTTGATATAATATTCCGACTTCATCGCTTGGCTGGAGAGCGTTAAAATCAACGTATCGCCGTTAAACCTAGCTGATCGCGCCGCCTCTTGCATTATCGGAGGAAGCGGCGCAAGCAAAGCGCGGATAACGCGCCGCTCTTTATATTTTGGATTGGAGCCGAAAAGTTTATGAATTATCGTTTCGCCGTTTTTCATATAGCGATTTTAGCTTTTCTTTTGTTGAGCGGTTGCGCGAAGCAGGGCGCGCCGTTTTGGTCGAGTCAAAAAGAGGCGAGGACGTTTGCCGTTGCCGCAAATTGACGTTCTAATCATCGGAAGCGGCGCGGCGGCGTTAAGCGCGGCGTTTTTCCTGCCCGCAAACATTCGCGTCGCGCTGGTTTCCAAACCGCGACGGCTAGGCTGCAACACGGAGTTCGCGCAAGGCGGAATCGCATGCGCGATCGACGAAAACGACATAGAAAGCCATATAGCCGACACGCTCAAAGCGGGCGCGGGGCGTTGCGACGCGGAGGCGGCGAAAATACTCGCGACAAAAGGTTTTTCGCTGATGAAAACCTTAGCCGATATGGGCGCGCCGCTCGATCGCGACGAAAACGGCGCTCCGCTTCGCGCGCGCGAGGCGGCGCATAGCAAGCCGCGCGTTTTACGCGCGGGCGGCGATCAAACGGGCGCGATCATCGGCGAATTTCTTTTGGAGCGGGTAAATCATCCGATTTGTTTCGGCGAGATCGTCGATCTGCTGATCGACGGCGGGCGCTGTTACGGCGCGACGATCGACGAAGACGGAAAGCGGGAGAATATCTACGCGCATAACGTCGTTATCGCAAGCGGCGGATTTGGCGCGTTGTACGACGTTACCACCAATCCGCCCGCGATCTTGGGCGAATTGCAGGGTATCGCCGCTTTGCGCGGCCGTAAGCTCTCCGATATGCATTTCACGCAATTTCACCCGACGGCGCTGGATATGGACGGCGCGGCGCAAAAGCCGCTTTTAAGCGAGGCGTTACGCGGCGAAGGCGCGAAAATCGTCGATGAAAACAATCGACGCTTTTTGGAAGATTACGGCGAGAACGAGCTTTCGCCGCGCGATCGGCTCTCCCGCGCCATTTTCGCGCATATCGAATCGTCTGGTCGCGCCTATCTGGATTTAAGCGGTTTTGATAGTCGCTATTTTGCGGCGCGGTTTCCCGTAGCAAACAGGCAGCTAACGCTGTTTGGATTAAAACCGCCGTTTCGCAAAGCGCCGATCGCGCCCGCTTTTCACTACGCGATGGGCGGAATCGCCGTCGATAAAAACGCGAGAGTTTTGGGTTTAAGGGGGCTTTACGCGATCGGCGAGGCGGCTTGCACGGGCGCGCACGGCGCAAATCGTTTGGCGAGCAACAGCCTTTTGGAAGCGCTCGTGTTTGGCAAAATCGCCGCCGATACGATCGCAAACGATCCGAACGCCAATCCAGCCAAAACGTTTGGCGTTCTCGACGAGCCGCGACTTGGCAAAGACGACGACGAAGTTTTGAGTACAATAAAAAAAACGCTTGGCAGGCGCGCGGGCGTTATCCGCGAACGCGCCTCGCTAAAACAAGCCGCCGCGATTTTGGATGCGCTAACCGATCGCGAGATTGGCTTATTGACGCGGCGATCGCTACGGACGGCGCAAGCGATCGTAGAAAGCGCGATTGAAGCCGAAGAGAGCGTAGGCGCGCATTACGTGAAAGAGGAGAGCCTTTGAACGACGTTCCGATTTTGATTTTGGACTTTGGATCGCAATACACGCAACTAATCGCAAGGCGCGTGCGCGAGGCGCATATTTATTGCGAGATCGTCGCGTTTTCCACGCCGATCGAGGCGATTTTATCGCGCAATCCGAAAGGGTTGATTTTGAGCGGCGGACCCGCCAGCGTTTACGACAAAGAGGCGTATCTGATCGACAAGGCGCTCTTTGAATCGGGCGTTCCCGTGCTGGGCGTTTGCTACGGCATGCAGCTAATCGCTCATCTGCTTGGCGGCGAGGTTTTGCGATCGCCCGATAGCGAATACGGCAAAGCGGAGATAACAATCGAAGATTCGCCGCTGTTTGCCGATACGCCAAAACGCCAGATCGTATGGATGAGCCACGCCGATCGCGTAACGCGTCCGCCCGAAGGCTTCAAAACGCTCGCAAGCTCGCGCAACGCGCCCTACGCCGCGATCGCCGACGAAAAACGGCGCATATACGCCCTGCAGTTTCACCCCGAAGTGGCGCATACCGATTACGGCGCGAATATGTTGCAAGCGTTTGCGATCGATATATGCGGCGCGAAAGCCGATTGGTCTATGCGTTCCTTTGCCCAAACGCAAATCGACGCTTTGCGCGAAAAAATCGGCGATCGCAAGGTTTTGTGCGCCTTAAGCGGCGGCGTGGATAGCTCCGTCGTCGCCGCGCTGTTACATCGCGCGATTGGCGATCGGCTGATTCCCGTTTTTGTCGATAACGGGCTGTTGCGCCTGAACGAAGCGGAGAAAATCCGCGAGGTTTTTGGCGATCGGCTAAAAGCTCCGCTGATCGTCGCAAACGCCGCCGATGTTTTTTTGAGCGCGTTACGCGGCGAGCGCGATCCCGAAGCAAAGCGCAAAATCATCGGGCGCGTTTTTATCGAGACGTTTGAGGCGGAGGCGAAAAAGCGCGAGGGCATAGCGTTTTTGGCGCAAGGCACGCTCTATCCAGACGTGATCGAAAGCGTTAGCGTCAAGGGTCCATCCAAAACGATCAAATCCCACCACAACGTGGGCGGACTGCCTGAACGCATGAATTTTGAGCTGATAGAGCCTTTGCGCGAGTTGTTCAAGGACGAGGTTAGAGAGCTTGGTTTGGAGCTTGGTTTGCCCGAAGATCTGGTGTTTCGCCACCCGTTTCCCGGTCCGGGTTTGGCGGTGCGGATTATGGGCGAGATTACGGCGGACGCTCTTGAACTGCTACGCAAAGCGGACGCGATCTTGCTTGAGGAGCTGAAAAAAAGCGGCTTTTACCGCAAGGTTTGGCAGGCGTTTTGCGTGTTGCTGAACGTCCAAAGCGTGGGCGTAATGGGCGATAACCGCACCTACGACAACGCAATCGCCGTTCGCGCCGTGGAAAGCGCCGACGGCATGAC
>JAISMA010000014.1 GCA_031276985.1 Helicobacteraceae bacterium
GAGATCGATCGCCTCGCAAAGGAGATCGCGCTCAACCCAAAAGACATAAACGCCTACATCGCGCGGGCAAACGCGCACCGCGATCAAAGCGCCTACTCCAAAGCGATTGCCGATTACGATCAAGCGATAGCGATCAACCCAAAGAACGCGAAAGCCTACGCCGCGCGCGGAACAGCCTACGCGCAATGGGGCGATTACGAGCAGGCGATCGCCGATTTCGGCGCGGCGATTAAACTCGATCCAAACGACGTCGGCGCGTACAACAATCGCGGATTTGCCTATGCGTATTCGGGCGATTATGAAAAGGCAATCGCCGATTTCGGCGCGGCGATTAAACTCGATCCAAACGACGGCGGCGCGTACAACAATCGCGGTAACGCATATAAGGATTTAGGCGATCTGAAAAAGGCGGAGGCGGACGCGAAAAAAGCGTGCGATCTCGGCGTTTGCAATTTGGCGCAGACAATGGGTTTAAGCAAAAACGCTCACGCGCATCATTAACGCTATTTTTGCGTTTGATCGCGTTGAATTTCGATTGCCAATCTCGTCGCGATCTTTGATCGCCTGAACGCGCATTCCGTCGTCGTTTTTTGCGACAAGCGCGAAATTGCGATTGCGTCGGGACTAAAACGAAGGGTTGTTTTGGCGCGAAAAAACGCGCCGAAAACGAAAGTTATTTTAGTTCCGCCCAATTGCGCGCGATTGCAATCGAAACTTCAAGAGGTACGTTCAGCGCGTAGACGTTTTGCATTTCGCGCTTGATCGCGTTCGCCGCTTCGCCCGCAAAATCCTCCCTGATTTCAAACAGCAATTCGTCGTGAATTTGCAGCGCCATTTTTATCCGATCGTCGCCGCGAAAAACGCGATGAAGATTTAGCATGGCTAGTTTAATCAAATCCGCCGCGCTCCCCTGAAAAAGCGTATTAACCGCCTCGCGCTCGTAAGTCGCCACAAACTGATCGCCCGCGCCCTCGAAATCAAAATAGCGCTTGCGCCCAAACAGCGTCGAAACGAAGCCGTATTTATGCGCGTCGCGCTTGATCGCGTCGATATACGATTTGATCGTCGGAAATTTGGCGAAATACTCGTCGATGACCCGTTTTGCCTCGTCGGAGCTAATGCCCACGTCCGCCGCGAGTTTGCGCCATCCCATGCCGTAGATCAGCCCGAAATTGACGCTTTTTGCGATGCGCCGCATCGCCTTCGCTTGCTCGCCAAAGAGCAGTTTCGCGGTCTCCAAATGAATATCGCGGCTGTTTTTGAACGCCTCGATCATCGTAGGATCGCCGCTAAAATGCGCCAGTAGCCTTAGCTCAATCTGCGAATAATCGGCGCTAAGCAACACATGCCCTTTTTTGGCGACAAAGCCGCGCCGTATCTGCCGTCCCGTCTGCGTACGCGCTGGGATATTCTGCAAATTCGGCTCGCTGGAGCTTAACCTGCCCGTCGCCGTGCCAGTCTGCGAAAAGTTCGTATGAACGCGCTCGCTTCGCGCCGCTATGGACAAAAGCGGCTCGATATAGGTCGATCGCAGTTTGGTTAATTCGCGGTAGCTCAAAATCTCGGCGGCGATCGGATAGTCGTCCGCCAAAGCGGACAGTACCGATTCGTCCGTGCTGTAGCCCGCTTTCGCCTTTGTCTTTTTGCCGCTTGGCAGTTTCAGCCGCTCAAAAAGTATCGCGCCTAGCTGTTGCGTGGAGTTGATATTGAAACGCTCGCCCGCCAGATCGTAAATGCGCTCCGTTAAATACGCGATCTCCTCTTGCATTTTCGTCTGCAACGAGGCGAAAAACGGCGCGTCAATCTCCAATCCCACGTCTTCTATCGCCATCAAAACCCGCATAAACGGCAACTCGATTTCGCGCAGGATTTTTAGCGCCGCCTCGTCTTTTTCGCGCAACCTCTCAAGCAAAATCGGATAAAGCCTAAGCGTCATCACCGCGTCTTCGCTCGCGTAACGGCACGCGGAGCCAAGCTCGACCTCGCTGAAATCATTCAAGCCTTTCGTAACGCTTTTGAAACTGATCGTCTCGTGATTTAGATAGGTTTTTGCCAGCTCGTCAAGCTTGATCGACTTTTCGGGATCAATCAGCCACGCAATCAACAGCGTGTCGTTTTCAAACGGCAGATCGCTAAGTCCAAGCGTATGATTTAGGATATGCAGGTCAAATTTTAGATTTTGCCCCACGATTTTGGCTTTGGCAAACAGCTTTTTGATCGCCTCTTTTGCCGCCTCCTGCGATATTTGCGGCGGCGCGCCCAAATAGCGATGAGAGATCGCGGCGTAATAACCCTTTTCCTCGCTATGCGCGAAGCTAAATCCCGCCAAACGCGCCGATCGCGGATCGAGGCTGTTCGTCTCCGTGTCAAAGGCGACAATCGCGCCGTTTGGTATTTCGTCAATCGCCTCTAACAGCGCGTTTTCGTTTGCGATCAAAACGCTTTCAAACGGCGCGTCGGTCGCGTCGGTCGTTGCGGTTTGCGAGGCGCTTTCGGCGGCGCGGCGATCGGCGGCGCTTGCAGGCGCGATCGTCTGGCTTTTTTGCGCGGCGCGTTTCAGAGCCGATCGAATGTCGTATCTGGCAAGCTCGTCCGCGATTTTGTCGATTGGATTGGTCGGAAAGACAAAATCGGCGTAGTTTAGCTCTCCAAGCACGTCCGTAACCAGCGTTACCAATTTGCGCGATAAAAACGCCGACTCTTTTGATTCAATCAGCAGTTGGCGCGTTCGCTCGGGCATAATTTGATCGATATTCGCGTAGATGTTCTCCAGCGTTTTATACTCGCCAATCAGCCGCGCCGCGCCCTTTTCGCCAATGCCTTTTACGCCGGGCACGTTATCGGAGCTATCGCCCAAAATCGCCTGAAACTCAATGAAATCCTTCGGCTCGACGCCGAATTTCTCCACGCAACGCGCCTTGTCTATATCGCGCTGTTTCACGGGATCGAAAACGACGATTTTGCCGTCGTTGATTAACTGATACATATCCTTATCGCTACTGATAATGCGCGTGAAAAGCCCGTCGTTTCGCGCTCTGGTCGCGATCGAGGCGATAATGTCGTCGGCTTCAAAACCGCTTTTTCTGATAAGCGCGAAGCCCGCTTTTTCAATCCACTCAAGCGCGATCTCGATTTGAAATCGCAGATCTTCGTCGGGATCTTTGCGATTGGCTTTGTAGTCCGCGAATATGTCGCGCCTAAAGGTTGTTTCGGGGCTTTCGGAGGCAAAAACGACGTAATCGCCGCCGTTTTTTGACAAACGCGCTAGGAAATTGGCAAACCCCGTCAATAATCCCGTGGGAGAGCCGTCCGCGCTTGTGAGCTTGGGCAGAGCGTGATAACTGCGAAAAAAAAAGCCGAATGCGTCGATGATCGCGATTGTTTTCATTGCGCCATTTTAGCGCCGCCGCCTTTTGCGCGCCTTCTTGATCGCTCCTCAAAAACAACCCGCGACGATAACTCAAGATTTGTTGGTTTTACGCCTATCGTTTTCGTTTTTGCAAAAGTTCAATTTATTCCGCCATTCCCGCCCTCGAAGCGAAGCAAAACGACAAGTTTCGCGTATGTCGCAAGATTTAATCGTTGGGCGCAAAAAGAGAGATCAAAGAAAGATTCTCTTTTTGCGCTTTGTTTATCAGGAATTAGCGGTGCTCCCAATAAAGATACGGCAAGCCGTTGTTTTTAGACGAATCGATCTTCCATGGATGATCGTCGTCGTCTCCAAAAGACCAGCCAAGTCCGCTACTAGCGCTAGCGCCAACCGCGTTCGCGTAAGTAGCGCGCTTTATAGGAGCAAGTTCGCCTTTAAGCGTTCCAGGGTTTTCATCGACGCCCGCTCCTATTTTAATCGTACCGTTCCACGCAAAATTATACGCGATCGTAGGCGTATAAGCGCCTTTAACAGCGCCCGCCACGCGACTAACGTTGCTATCGTCGCCTCCAATAACATACGAATTGAGCGCGAAGTTGCCCTTGAGGTTTGAAGTAATCAACGTCGTTCCGCTACGCGCAAATCCGTCAACGTATCCCGTTATGCCGCCGACATACTTTATTCCGCTAACTCTGCCCGTAGCGTAGCTGTTTGTTACCGATCCAATAACGTTTCCCGCAACGCCTCCCGCGTAATTTCTCCCCGCGCTAACGTTCCCCGTCGAATAGCTGTTGGCAATCGCAAGGTTTAAGACGGCGCTATTATTGAGAGTCGAAGCGCGAAAAAATCCCGCAACGCCCCCGGCGTAGTCCCTTCCCGCGCTAACGTTGCCCGTGGCGTAGCTGTTGATTATCGAAACGTCGTAACTTTTGGCGGCGTAACCATCAACGCTAACCTGTCCGACAACGCCCCCGGCGTAGTCCGTTCCCGCGCTAACGTTCCCCGTCGAATAGCTATCTATTATCGACGAGTTGAAGTCGTAGTAACCGCCGGCGTAAAGCGTTCCGGCGACGCCTCCAACGCTAGTAGCCGTTCCGCTAACGTTGCCCTCGGCGTAGCTATTGGCTATCTTGCCGCCGTTTTCAACGCTGCCCGCAACGCCTCCTAATTGACCGCCTCCGCTAACCTCGCCTGTGGCGTAGCTGTCGGTTATATTGCTCTCGGACGCAAGAGTTCCCGCAATGCCGCCAAGTATTGAATACGGATTTTCGCCGTTTAAGCCAATGTCGCCCGTAGCGTAGCTTTTTATGATATTCGAGGAGGTAACGTGTCCAGCTATGCCGCCCATAACGCCGCTTATTCCGCCATGGGCTGCCCCCATTCCGTTAATGTTTCCCATTGAATGGCTGTTTATGATATTCGAGCCGCCAACCATTCCGACAATGCCGCCGACATAGGCAAATTCGCTTGTAACGTTTGCTTTCGAGTAACTATCGATTACCAGCGAGCCGAGCAAAGCTCCCGCGAAGCCGCCAGCCGCGCCCGTACCCGCGTCATTGGCGACCAGCCTATAAACCTCGCCCGTTACGTAGCTATTAGCTATAACGCTATTGTCGCCCCATCCCGTAAAGCCTCCGATATATCCGTTTCCTTTTATCTGTCTGCCTTCGGCTATCTCAACGCCTAAGTTTCTGATTTGAGCGTTTTTAATGTAGCCGAAAAGTCCGATATGAAAAGTTAGCGTACCGCCGATATCAGCCCATAAGCCCGTTATCTTATGATTGTTTCCGTTTAAAATGCCGGTGAAAGGCGTTACGTCGTCGCCAATCGGTTTCCAACCTTGATAGCCGTAATACCCCGCGTAATCGTCGTCGGTTAGCGCTATATCGTTAAGAAGGATATAAGCGCCGCCAAGCGTTTCCTCGTCTGTATTGATAGCGGCTAATCCTGCCGAATCGGTTATTTCCGTAACGTTAGGAATCGCGTAGAGACTAGCGTTTGCGTCTATAACGTAAGCGGTTTCGTCTGAAACGTCCGTATCGCTTGAAGCGATATATAACGCGCTTGCGTTTATGTCCAGATCGTCTTTTAATTGCGTTAGGTTGATAGCGTTTGAGCTAACGTTTATCGATCCGTTGAAGTCAAGATTGGCGTCGTAGAACGAAACTTTATAAACGTTTGAATCCTGCTCTTCTTCTTCGTCTTCCTCTTCGTTTTCCTCTTCTTCGTCCGCGTCGCCTGAATCGTCGCCGCCGTTGTCGCCGTTTCCTCCGTTGTCGTTGCTTCCGTCTCCGTTTTCAACGCCCGAAGCGTTGTGGTTATTTGATCCTCCTCCCGACGCAACGTCGCAACCAATTAAGAAAAGCGAAACGAAAGCAATCGTTAAGAATTTGGTTAATTTAGAGACAAGCTGAAAATGGGGGGGGGGGGGGGGGGTGAACTTCGCGGAAGCAAACTCTACGGGAATGAACTCCGCAGAAGCAAACTCCGCGTTTAACGAAGCCGAAGTTTCAGTTTCAACATTGGTTTGAAACGTTTGGTTTAACGAAACCGAAATCGTAGCCGTCGTTTGAAACATTTGGTTTAACGAAGCCGATTTGAGCGTTTCAACCGTAGTTTCAGTCGTCGTGTTCAAACGATTTGCCACGTTTGAAAAGCCTTGAAACGATCTCCTTTGTTGCGAAGCGTTTGCTTCGACGTTGAACAAAGACTCTACAACGTTTGAATTTGTTTGGCTCAAACGTTCTTGAACGTTTGAACCTCTATTAAACAAACGCATTGCCGCGTTTGTAAAGCCTTGAAAAGCCGATCGCTTTGTTGGAGCGAAACCTATGTCGTCCGACTTGGCGTTTGAGCCAATCGGAAACGCGAACGATGATTGCATTGCCGCAATCCTCCTTGTGATTTGAAATTAAGAACAAGATAATAATAGTGGAACTCAACTTAAAGTATCAAACTTCAAGCCGCTTTCTTGACGATTATCCTTGCGTTACGCAATCGATTAGCTCTGCTGTGGCTTTTCCCGAGCGATCGGCTTTATTTGCGCTTTTAAGGCGTTCCGATCGTTTTGCGGGATAAATATCTGCCTTAGCGGGTATGACAAAGAGGGGCGTTAAAAAAATAGGGAGGCGAGCGCGTCGTAGGCTTTCATAAACTCGTTTTTGAACACAAGCGCGAAAGATCCGCACGTAACGATCAAAACGATCAGCGCCAGCAATATCCGCGCGGGCATGCCAACCACAAGCAGGTTAAAGCTAGGCACCGTTTTCATAATCATTCCGAAGGCTATATCCGACAGCAGCGAAAGCGCCAAAATGGGAAAAGCAATCGACGCGCCAAGCGCAAAAAGCCAGCCAAGCCCTTTGATCGCGTAATAAAGATAGTCGTAGCCAAAAACAAATCCGCCAAGCGGCGCGGCAAAAAGCGATTTAGCCAGAAAAAGCAAGATCAGATGATGTCCGTCGAAAGCCAAAAACAGCAAGATCGCGGTCAAATACAAAAACTGCGCGATCACCGTGCTTGTCGCCTCGCTTTGCGGATCGATCGCGCTCGCCATTGAAAAACTCATCGCAAAACTAATCTGCTCGCCCGCGTATTGCACCGCGCCAAAAATAAGATTAAGTACAAAACCCGCCGCAAAACCAAAGGCAATCTCGCTAATAACCGCCAGCAAAACGCTCGCGCCGTTCAACGCGAAGCCAATCGGCGGCAAAATCGGATACAGCGCGACGGCAAGCAAAAAGGCGATCGCCGCTTTGATCGTGGGATAGATTGACGCGGACGAAAAAAACGGCAAAAAGACAAAGATCGCGCCAAGCCTTATAAACAGCAAAACAAAATTAACGACTCGCTCTTCGGTAAAGAAAAACGCGAATTCGCTCATTGCTCAATCAGCGCGCCGTTTTCAAGGCGGTAACGGCGATCGGCTTTTTTCGCCAGCGCCTCGTCGTGCGTAACGATAAAAAACGCGCCTTGATTTTTGCGCGTATAATCGAAAAGAATATCCGTCGCCTCGTTCGCCGTTTTGCGATCAAGATTGCCCGTAGGCTCGTCGGCAAACAGTAGTTTAGGCTTTTTGGTAAGCACGCGGGCAATGGAAAGACGCTGTTGCTGCCCGCCCGATAAACTCGACGAATCTTGATTCAAAATATGCGCGATCCCCAAACTACGCAACAACTCGGAATCGATCGTAGTTCCGCAAAGCAACGCGGACACCTGCAGATTTTCCCGCGCCGAAAAACCCTTGAACAGATAGTGTTGCTGAAAAATTAGCCCGATCGCCTCGCGCCGCAGTTTGGCAAGCTCGGCTACTTTAAGCGCGTAAATATCTTTGCCAAAGGCTTCCGCCCTGCCCTCTTGCGGTTTTAGAAACGACGAAAGAATGTGTAAAAGCGTGCTTTTTCCGCTTCCGCTAACGCCTAAAACGGCGACGCTTTCGCCCGCTTTAATCTCTAGATTCACGCTCTTAAACAGCGGATAATCAAACGCGTGCGCGATATTTTCGGCTTTAAGCAAAGTCATCGGTTTAGTTTCTTTTTCTGTAATTGCGGCATTTTATATCATTGTTAGTTACGCCGCGGACTCTAACGTTTTTCACGTAACATTCACAGAGTTTTTCTAATAATCTCAAGCAAGCGGATAAGGATATAGACAATGATTAGATTTCTGCCGATTTTACTGCTTTTATCGACCGCGCATATAATCGCCGCCGACGCCGCGCCAGTGGTAACGACGATCGTGAAAAACGGAAGCATTCGACCAAACGAAACTTACGTTGGCAGTTTGCGCTACTCCACGCTCTCCAAATTGTCCGCTCAAAGCGCGGCGGTTTTGGAGACAATCGCGGTCGACGTTGGCGATCGCGTTAAGGCGGGACAGATTTTGGCGACGCAGGATCACGCAATCCTTTCGGCTAACATCGCCGCCAAAGCCGCCGAACTGAAAAAATCCAGAGCAAGCGACGAGCAAGCGCGCAAAGACGCGGAACGCTACAAGGTTTTACTAGCGCAAAACAGCGTTAGCGAGCAAACTTACGAGCAATCGAGATTAAAGGCGATCGAGCTTGCCGCGCAAAGCGAAGCGCTTGGAGCGCAGTTAAAAGCGCTGGAAATCGAGAAAGAAAAGCGATCTATTCGCGCTCCGTTTGACGGCGTGGTGGCGGAAAAGCACGCAAGCGCGGGCGATTATTTAAGCGCGGGCGCGGGCGTGATCAGCCTTGCCAAAACGGACAGCATAGAGCTTGGCGTTTATCTGCCCGCCGCAACGGTCAGCCGCATTGAAAAGGGAATGAAAGTCGACGTAAACGCGCTTGGCGAGGATTACGCCGCCAAGATCGCGGGCGTATCGCCGCGCGGCGACGCGAGTTCGCGCCTGTTTTTGACTCGCGTTGTTTTCGATAAGCCGAGCGCGAAACTGCTTGAAGGCATGGAGGCGACGCTAAAAATCGTCTCGCAAAAAAGCGAAAACGCGCTGCTTGTCGATAGGGACGCGGTGGTAAGCCGATTTGGAAACGACGTGGTTTTTTACGTGGAAAACGGCGTGGCGCAAAGCGCGAGCGTGGAGATTTTGGGCTACGACGGACAAAATGCGGCGCTAAAATCGGCGACGCTTAAAGAAGGAATGCGGGCGATCGTCAAAGGCGCGGAGCGGATCGCGCCCAATCAGTCGGTAAAGCCGCTCTAAATGGACGTCGTAAAATTCGCAATCTCCAAACCCGTAGCGGTTACGGTTTGTTTGATATTGATTACGCTCTTTGGCGCGATCTCCCTAACGCGCCTGCCCTATCAGCTAACTCCCGACGTGAGCCGTCCCGAAATATCGGTGATTACGCGCTGGAGCGGCGCTACGCCGTACGAAATTGAAAGCGAAGTGGTCGAGCCGCAGGAAAAAGTCCTCAAAAGTCTTGAAAATTTGGAGGAGTACGAAAGCTCTTCAGGCACGGGTTCGGGGCGCATTACGTTACGCTTCAAGCTGGGCGCGGATCTGCAAAAGGCTCTGCTGGACGCCTCAAACAAACTAAGCGAGGTTAGAAGCTATCCCGACAACGTGGAAAAGCCCGTAATCCGCGCCACGGGCGAAACCGCGCCAGTCTCCGTTTGGATGATGGTTCAGGCGCTAGAAGGCAACGATAGAGAGATCGCGACCTATCAGACGTTTTTGGAAAATGAGATTGTCGAACACTTTGAGCGAATCGAGGGCGTTGGCGAGCTGTCTATCAGAGGCGGGATCAACGACGAGATTCATATCGCGATCGATCCGACGCGCCTTGCGGCAATGGGACTTACGATCGACAACGTTATCGCCGCGATCAACGGCGAAAATCTGGACATATCCGCGGGGACGCTGGAGCTTGGCAGGCGCGCCTACCGCGTCCGCACCGCCGCGAAATACCAAACGCCCGAAAGCGTGGGCGAGACGATTTTGCTTGCCGACGGATTTAAGCGCGTAGAGCTAAAAGACGTGGCGACGATCAAGCTTGGCAGCGCGAAAAAAACGGGGCTTGGGCTGTTTTTGGGCAAGCCCGGCATTGCGATCGGCGTTCGACCCGAAGCGGGCGCAAACGTGGTGGAGATGACAAACCGCGTCGACGAGACGGCAAAACGGCTTAACGAAACCGTGTTGAAAAATCACGGATTGGAGATTGTGTGGAACTACGATCAGCGCCCTTACATTCTGGGCGCGATCGACCTCGTGAAGCAAAATATAGTTTTTGGCGGCATATTGGCGGTGCTTGTTTTGTTTGTGTTTTTGCGATCTATCACGCCGACGATGATCGTCTCCGTCGCCATACCTTTAAGCGTGATCGGAACGTTTATCGTGTTGAACGCTATGGGACGTTCGCTAAACATTATCTCGCTGGCGGGTATTAGCTTCGCGGTGGGCATGCTTGTGGATAGCGCGATCGTGGTGCTTGAAAATATCGATCGCCACAAGCTAATGGGCAAGCCGTTTCACGTCGCCGCGTACGACGGCGCGGTGGAGGTGTGGGGCGCGCTTGTTATATCGGCGCTAACGACAATCGCCGTTTTCGCGCCGATTATTTTTCTGGAAGACGAAGCGGGGCAGCTTTTCAAAGACATCGCAATCGCCGTAACCGCCGCGATCTCTTTTTCCCTGTTTATCTCCGTGCTGGCGATTCCAATGCTCTGGCGGCAGATGATGCGGCTTTCAAAAAGGCAAAAAAAAGCCTCTCTTTTCGCCGAAAAGATCGGCGCTTTTGGCGCGGCGCTTCGAGAGCTGTTTATGAATCTGGTTTCGCTGGTAATGAAAAATCACGCGACGCGGCTTGGCACGGTCGGCTCTTTGGTGGCGGTTTCGGCGGCGTTTGTGTGGATTACGTTTCCGAAGCTGGAGTATCTGCCCGAAGGCAACCGCAATCTCGTTCAAAATATGTTCGTTTTGCCGCCCGGACTTTCTTATGAAGAGGTTAAAACAATCGGATACTCCATTTTCGATCAAATTAAGCCGTATATGGAAGCGGAAAAAGACGGCTATCCGCAGATCGATCGCGCGTTTTTCAACGCGGGCGGATCGTGGATGTTTATGGGCGTAAGCGCGGTCGACGAAGATCGCGCAAGCGAGCTAATTCCGTTGCTTAGACCGATTGTCAATAGCTTTCCGGACGTGCGCGCAATCACCAAACAGGCGGGCGTTTTCGAGCGCGGCATGGGCGCTAGCCGATCGGTCAATGTCGACGTTACCGCCGACGCGATGGACGAAATCGCCGATTACGCGCAACGTATGATGAGCGCGATTGGCGATCGCATAAGCGGATCGCAGGTGCGTCCCGTGCCGTCGATCGAGCTGATTTATCCCGAAGTTACGATCGCGCCGCGAAGCGATCGCCTCAAAGCGATCGGCATGGACGCTAGATCGCTGGGCATTGCCGCCGACGTGTTGCTTGACGGGCGAAAAGTGAGCGAATATCAGGGCGCGGGACTCAAGAAAATCGATCTAATTTTGCAAACGCCCGCGAGCGTCGTGGCTTCGCCCGAAGATCTGGGCAAATCGCCAATCGCCGCGCCAAAAGGACAGATCGTGCCGCTAGGCGAGCTGGGCGACATTAAACTTGGACAAGGCGCTACGGAAATCAGGCGTTTTCAGGGCAGGCGCACTATCACGCTTCAGGTTTCGCCGCCTCGCGACATTACGATTCAGGAAGCTATGGAGACAATCGACGAGATCGCGCCCGAAGTGTTGGCGGGCAGTAAAACCGCCGAAGTGAGACTAAGCGGCACGGCGGACAAGCTAACGCAGACGGTCGACGCGCTTAAGTGGAATTTTATTTTGGCGATTGTTATAACCTATCTGCTAATGAGCGCGTTGTTTGGCAATTTTATCTATCCGTTTATCATACTTTTCACCGTGCCAATGGCGACGGCGGGCGGCTTTTTGGGGCTAAAAATGACCAATTGGTTTTTAACGCCGCAACCGCTGGATATTCTTACGATGCTGGGCTTTATTATTTTGGTGGGCGTAGTGGTAAATAACGCGATCTTAATCGTTCATCAAAGCCTAAATTTTGTCAGAAACGAAGGAATGGAGCATATCGCGGCGATTAAAGAAGCCGTTCGCGCAAGATTACGCCCGATCTATATGAGTTCTTTAACCTCCGTTTTCGGTATGCTTCCGCTGATTTTAGCGCCTGGTCCGGGCAGCGAAATGTATCGCGGGCTTGGCAGCGTAATCACGGGCGGTCTCATGGTTTCAACGATATTTACGGTGTTTATCATACCCGCGCTTCTTAGCTACGCGATCGCGTGGGAAAACGTACGAAAGAACGATCTGTGAGAGCCGAGCATTTAACGTACGAAGCCAAAACCAATCTAGGCGGTTTTTACACGCCAAAACATATAGTAAATAAGCTATACGAAACGCTTGCCAAGTTTGTCCTACCAGACGAAATAGACGCATTGCTTGAGCCAAATTGCGGTTATGGCGCGCTTTTGGATCACGAGTACGCAAGAAAGATAAAAAAAGTCGTGGGCGCGGATATAGATATTAAGGCGCAAGAAATCGCCAAAAACGCTTTTAGCCACGCCAAGTTTTATCATATAAACGCGCTAAAAAACGTAGCGCGATCGGCGTACGAGATCGGCGATAGCGATCGGTTGTTAATCGTAGCCAATCCGCCGTATAACGATCTAACTTCGCAGGTTAAAAACGGCGTGAAAAAAAATATTTGCCAAATCGACGAGGATATACAAAGGCGCGATCTTGGGCTTTCGTCGCTGCTTGGTTTTAATAAATTGCGCCCCGATTTTATAGCCGTTTTGCACCCGCTTTCGTATCTAATCAAAAAAACCAATTTCAACGCGCTAAAACCGTTTATGAAAAACTACGCGCTAAGATCGGCTACGGTATTTAACAGTCAAGCGTTTCTCGACGCTTCAAAACTAAACGGCTTTCCCGTACTGATCGCCATATATCAAAAAAGCGAATCTGGTACGAGTTACGAAGATATTTATCATTGGCGTTTTGATACGATCGAAAATGATAGTTTTAGCCTTTCGCAATTTGATTATATCGGTAAATATATCGATAAATATCCCAATAAGCGCGGCGATCGAAGCGGCTATCTGTTTTACACAATGCGCGATATTAACGCGCTGAAGCGATCGAGAACGTTTATCGACGAAGAGATCGCAAACGCCGTACATATTTCAGACGAAAAATTAGACTATTACTGCTATGTGGATATTTTCAAAGATTACGCCGATAATCTGCCATATTATATGGGCAATTTAGACATTCCAATCGACGATAAACGTTTTGGTCCTTTGCGCGAATCGTTCAGGGCGCTTAGCGTCGCCAAACACCGCAAAATTTTCGCCAATAAAATAAAAGCGCCTACGCCAGATATTTTACGACTTTCAAAAGCCAACGTCCAAACATATTTCAACGAATTATTCAATAGGAAAAGCAATGAAAATTGATAGCAATAGTCAAAAGTTGATCGTAGAACTACCGCTTACTAGCGTTACGGGAAAAATAAGAATCAAACGACGCAACATGCTCTACGAGTACGGTTTGCCCGTCAAAACCAAGCGAGATCCTTTTACTGTATCCGATTACGTTGAATGGCAAATTGGATACGACGCGGTTATAAGCGATCAAGATAAAATAGAACTTACGTCGCTAAAAGATTTTATATTTATTGGCGCAAACGGCAAAGCTAAAACGTTATACGAACTATCCGAATACATATATTATCTCGCAAAATGGAATAAAATATTAAAATCGGACATGATTTCTATTGAAAACGATATTAACTCTATCAAGGACGACGATCTGCTGGAAAATAAGCTGAAGATAAAACGAAGCAATCCTACTTTGGAAAATATAAACAATATATCATTTGAAAAATCGACGGTTGAGTACCCGTTGCTTATTCATAAATTTAACGACTATGAAATCGCCGCTGAAATTATCACAAAAGAAAAGCAAAACGCTGTCGGCATTATGCCCATGCTTTATCTTTGTTTTCCTATTACTAAACTACAAAGCGAAATCCAATTATTGGGCAGAACCGCCAAAACAAAAGAATGCGCTTTCTTTATTATCGACGAAAGTAACGCGATAGTTTTTCTTCGCATGATTAAATTATTTGGCATGCTTTCGCAAGCGCATAAACGCGATATATTAGCAATTTTGCAAACAATAAAGGATCATTTATGAAAGCGATTTTGACGACGCTGATATTCGCCGCGACGCTAAACGCGCTAACGCTTGATCAAGCGATCGATTTAGCGCTACAAAATCGCGCGAAAATCGCCGAAGCCGAAGCGGCGTATTACGCGGCAAACGAAAGAGAAAACGCCGCGATTGCAAATTTTCTGCCAACAATCGGCGCTTCGCAAACGCGCTACGATCGCGAAACGTTAACCTCTGGATCGCGCCAAACGACGCGGTTTTACGCCAATTTGAACCTATTTGCGGGAATGGGCGATTACGCGGGCGCGAAAGCCGCCAGTTGGTCAAAAGACGCTAAACGATACGAATTGGACGCCGCGAAAGCCGACGTTGTTTTGGAAGCGAAATACGCGTTTTACGGTTACCTTAAAGCCAAAGACACGCTTGCGGCGGCGCAAGAAAATATGAAAGCCACCAAAAAACAGGCGAAAGACGCGCAGGCATTTTTTGATCAAGGGCTAATTGGTAGTTACGAAAAACACGCGATCGCGCTGGAAGCGTTGCAAAGCGAGCAGACCGCGCTTAGCGCGCTTAGCGCTTTGCAAGTGGCGACGCTAACGTTGCAAAACGCGATCGCCGCGCCGCTGCCAAGCGAGCCAATCGCGCCAAAACCGCCGCAAAATAGCGCCTTAAATCGCGACAAATTAAACGATCTCACGCTTAAAAATCGCAGCGAAATCAAGAGTCTATTGGCGCAGATTAACGCGCAAAAAGAGCAAAAAACCAAAGCCGTTAGTCCCGCTTTGCCCTCCGCGGACTTGCAGATTGCCAAAGAAAAATACGAGTACGAAAACGGATTTAGCGGCATTGACGAGCAGACCACAACGACCATCACGCTTGCTTGGCAGCTACCGGGACTGGTAAAACCGTATTTTGACCGCGAAGCGGCGCTTTACGATCAACGCGCGCTTGAAAGCCGTTTGACAGACCTAAAGCGAACGTTGCAATTGCAACTTGCCTCCGCGTTTGAGCGGCTTTTGCTGGCTGAAAAGGCGTTTGAGGTGGCTAGAGAAAGCCTGAAATTGGCGGAGGAGAATTTGCGGATCGCGCAAAACCGATTCGACGAGCGAATAGCGAGCGCAAGCGAATTGATCGACGCAGACGCGGCGTTGTGGAAAGCCAAAGAGCAATATACGCTTTATTACTACGACAAACTTTTGGCGTTAGCCGATCTTGAGCGCGTTACCGAATCCAATCTCGCGGCGCGCTAATTTTTTGACGTTTTTACGAACATTGCTTTTTTACTTGCAAAATTTAAACGACTTAAAGACGTCGCAAACGAGTTGAAACAACGCTCAAACTAAGCAATTGCGAATTAGCTTTTACATTTTTCACGCCTCTTGCCATACCCGCGAATGCGAGCATCTAAAAAAGAAAGTAAAAGCCCTGACGATTAGCGCTTAGCTTATGATCGTCTTGAATATTAGATTCCCGCTTACGCGGGAATGACGGAGAAGCCTACGCAATCGCGTAAGGCAATCCAAACTGATTCAAGAATAGATTCTGCGACTTAGCGCGGGAATGGCAAGAAGTGGCGCGGGAATGACGACGAGGCAGGAATTGGAGGGGGCGGTGTTGATTGGAGGTTTTTGGTTGTCAAACGCAAAACAGCGGTTGCGGCGTTTAATTTGCGTTTTGGCACACTAGCGCTCGGTAAAGGAAATTTATGCTGATTGCTCCCAGTATTCTTTCGGCTGATTTTGGATCGCTTGATAGCGAGGTGAAAAACGTTTGCGCGTTAGGCGCGGACTATGTGCATATCGACGCGATGGACGGGCATTTTGTGCCAAATCTCACGAT
>JAISMA010000072.1 GCA_031276985.1 Helicobacteraceae bacterium
GTGGAGTGGTTCGCGCCCTTTTCAAACAGGACAATATCCTTTAGCCCCAGCGCGCTTGCCTCGACGGCGCTCGCGATCCCCGCGGGACCGCCGCCGATCACCGCCAAATCGTATATCTTGCTCATTGTTCGTCCCCTTTTTGGTTCGCCGTTTGGTTTGCCGTATTTGAGCGCCAAAAGCGCTCGCCAAACGTAAAAACGACATTTTATAACTTGTCGTCTAACGACCCGCGCCCGCCTCAACGCAATAACTTAACCGCCGCGCCGCCCGCCCGCTAGTATCCGTTCTTAAAGTATTTGCGTTGAACGATCAATCTCGCCTTTTGTTATTTCAGCGGAAGCGGGGATGGCGGATGGCGTTGCGTTGGCTTAGAGCAAGGCGATCGCTTTTTTGCGTTGAGGCGCGCGATCTGTGATCGCAACGCGCAAAATTTCGGTTGTTGCGAATTTGCGCGGGCGCGGTGCAAACGTTTTACAAGCGCTCGCAACGCGCAAAGTCGAATGTTGCGAATTTTGGCAACGATCATGAAATCACGCGGGCGGCGGTTGCGAGGCGCAACATCGCAACATCGTATAATCGCAAAAAACGCGATTACGAATAAAACGACGGGGCGGGATAATCGCCGTTTAGCGCGTGATCGCCGATCGCGACCAGCTTGTAATCGATCGGATCGTGAAGCGTCTGCGTTCTCGCGTTGCGCCAAAATCTGTCGAAGCCAAGCTCGCGAGTCGTGGCGCGAGAGCCTAACGCGTCGAAAATCCCGCTTGTAACCGCCAGCGCCGTTTTAGTCGCCGCCGCGCGCGATTTGGCGACGGCAATCGCAAACTCGCCGCGCTCTTGCTCGCTTAACGCTTCGGCTTTCGCCCAAACGGGATCGATTAGGTCATTGACGCGATCGACAAGGGCGCGCGCGCTTTCCAAATCGACCAGCGCTTCGCCAAGCCGCCGAAGCAAAAGCGGATCTTTTTGGGCGCTTGAGGCGATTGAGGAAAGCCACGGACGGGTTTCTTTGCCGCGTACGTAATTGATCGCGGCGGCAAACGCGCCTTCCGCCACGCTTAAAAACAAGTTGCCAAAAAACAGCTGTCCAATCAAAGGGCGAAACGACGAAAACGGCGTGGAAAGCGGACCGGGATCGCTTAAAATCTCGCTTGCTTCCACGCGGACGTTGTAAAAAAAGAGCCTGCCGCTGTCGGTTTGGCGCTGTCCGATGTTGTCCCAATCGCCTTCAATCTCGACGCCTTCGCGCTTTGTCGGGATCGCCGCCGCAAGCGTTTTGCCCTCTTCGCTGTTTTCGCTGCCCGTGATGGTAATGTAATCGGCGCTTTTTGAGCCTGTGGCGAAGGTTTTCACGCCGTTCCACCTGTAGCTGCCATCGCTTTGTTTGGTGGCAATAACGTCGCGTTTAAGCTGATTGAGCGCGTTTGCCCAGAACCAGCCGTTGGCGGCGGTGTCGCGGTGAAGTTTTGTCCATTGCTCCTTCGCGCCGTAAAGACGCACGGTGGCAAGCTGATAGTTGTGAAAGGCAAATAGGTGCGCCAAAGAGCTGTCCACGCGGGCAAACTCCGTGAAGATCGCGATTAGTTGCTTCCAATTACCGCCCGTGCCGCCGTGTTCTTTGGCGATGAAAAAGTTCAAAAGACCGCTTGATTTGATCAAATCAAGCTCTTTTGCGGGCGTTCCGCCGCTTTTATCCCGCGCCGCCGCCGTTTTGGCAAAACCCGCCGCCAGCGTTTTGGCGACTTGTAGCGCCTCTTCGTAAGAGCCTAATATCTTGCTCATAAAATCTCCTTATATTTCATAGTCGTTTTGCGATCGCGCAATCGCAGATCCGTCGCGCAACGCCTCGAAAACCAGCCTTCTAATCCGCCCGAAATCAGGCGATGCGCGATCGCGCGGCTCGGGCAGATCGACGGCGATCTCTTTGATGATTCGCCCAGGTTTGTTGTCCATGACAAAAATCCGATCGCTTAGAAACGCCGCTTCTTCCACGTCGTGCGTAACGAGAATCATCGTCGTTTTTTCCGCGCTCCAGATTCGTTTTAGCTCCTCTTGCAGGCGCATTTTTGTGATCGCATCAAGCGATCCAAACGGCTCGTCCAGAGCCAGAATTTCAGGATTGTTGACCAGTCCGCGCGCGATCGCGGCGCGTTGCGCCATGCCGCCGCTTAATTGGTGCGGATAGGACTTTTCAAAGCCGTTTAATCCCACAAGCGCGATGTGATCGCTAACCGCCTTTTGCTTCTCCGCCTCGCTTAACGGCGCGTTTAGTAGCGCAAGCCCCACGTTGTCCTCAAGCGTGAGCCAAGGCAAAAGACGGTGATCTTGAAACACGATGCCCCGCTCCAAACCCGCGCTTGTTACCCGCTCTCCGCGCAACGATATTTCGCCTTCGTAATCGGCTTCCAAACCCACGATCAGGCGCAAAAGCGTCGTTTTGCCGCAGCCGCTAGGTCCCGCGATCGAGACGAATTCGCCTTTGGCGACTTCAAAACTCACGTTTGCGATCGCGTCGAATCGTTCGCCGTTTTCCAGCAAAAAGCTCTTGGAGACGCGATCGATTTTCAGCGGTTTAGTCATTGAACCCGACCTTCCACTTAAGCAAGCGCCGTTGCGCGAAAAACATAGCGCGATCGATCGCAAAGCCGATAACGCCGATCACAATCATGCAAACCAGCACTTGATCGGTCATCAAAAGCTGCTGTCCGCGAAAGATGAGAAATCCCACGCCTTCAAGCCCGCTCAAACCTTCCGCGACCACCACAAGCGCCCAAGCCAAACCCGCCGCGTATCGAAGCGAAACGGCAATTTGCGGCATGATCGCTGGAAAAACCACTTTTTTGGTCATCTGCCATTTTGTCAGCTTTAGGACGCTTGCGAGCTCGACGTAGTTTTTGTCGATGTTGCGAATGGCTTGCAGCACGTTTAGAAACACGGGGAAAAAGACCGATTTGGAGAGAATCAGGACTTTGGCGGGCGCGCCAAGACCAAGCCAGACGACGATTAGCGGCAGCCACGCGACTGTGGGAATATGCCGCAAAGTGTTTATCGTAGATCCGAAAAACAGCTCCACTTTTTTGTTTAAGCCCGCCGCAACGCCAAGCGAGATCGCTACGAACGCGCCGTAGAGAAAACCTTGCGCGACGATTGAAACGCTCGTCAAAATATCAAGCGCCAAATCCTGCTTTTCCAGCATATACCAAAAGGTTTCAACCACTTTCATCGGCGGCGGCAAAAACACGGGCTCGACCCATTCGTATGAAGCGGCTGTCTGCCACGCGCCGAGAATGATTAACGGCAGAAAAAAGCCGATGTAAAGTTGGCGGCTATAAAACCGCTTTAGTTTCGCGCCGATCGCGTTTGCGATCGAGAACGTTTTTGCGTTTTTCGCAGGCGTTGCGCCGATAGCTATCGTTTTGCTCATCATTTCACCTCGCGGCGCTTAGCGGGCATTGCGCCCGCCAAACGTTTATTTATAGATCGAATGCGATCCGCCCGCAAAGAAGCGACCGTCGATAAACGCGTCGACCTCTTTGTCGGTAAGGCTTTTTTGCGTCAAGATGTCGTCGCCGTTTGCGATGTAGTAGCGCAAAAATTCCTTGATTGCCGTTCTAGCGCGGTTTGCGTTTGGCTCGCCGCCCGTAAATTCCCACTGCCCCAAGTGCGTAACCTGAAAAAGCGCCACTTCAAGCGGAACTCTCGTCTCTTTGGCGATGATTTCCGCCGCTTCGTTGGGGTGATCCGTCGCCCATTCGCGGGTTTTTTCACGCGCCGCTAAAAACGCTTTGATGAGAGAGGGGTATTTATCCACGAAATCCTTGCGCGCCACGTAGGTAATGCGTCCCGCGTGATTTATGTAAACGCCGTCGTCAGCGGGGCGATCGACCACTTTGAATTTGCCCGAAAGCCAAGGTCCCGTGAAGGCGGGCGCGGCTAAATGCACCGCCGTCGCGTCCGTGTCGCCAGAAAGCACGGCGGCGATCGCCACTGCGGAATTGTCGATGTTTTCGTGTCTGACTCTGCCTTTTTGCAGGCGCGAATCAAACGGAATGCCCGCGTTGTTTAGGCTTTCAAACGGCGCTGACCAATAGCAAGAAATGCGGCTGGAGCCGAACTTTTTGCCGTCCAAATCTTTTACGGAATTGATCGCTTTGTTGTTTGCCGCCGTTAAAGTCGGCGTGCGATAGCGATTGGAAGGCTCGCTAATCCAAATAACGACGGTATTTAGCCCGTTGATGCGGTGAATTGTCGAAGGATAGACCATGCGTTGCGCGATCGCAAGCGATCCGCCGCCAACCGCCGCGCTTTCCGCGCCCAGCAGTTCCGCCGCGCCTTGCGCGATTAGCGTAATCTTTTTTGTGCCGATTTTGTCGAATTCCTCTTTGAAAAAGCCCTTTTCCAGCGCCACGACCGTCCAAGGCGATTTTTGGAGATTGATCTCCTTTAATACGGGATCGGCTTGCGCGATCGAAGCCGACAAACCAAGCGCCGCCGCGATAGCAATCGCTTTTTTGATTCCTGCAATTTTGCGCATTTTTTCTCCTTTGTGCGCTTCAAATCGCAAAGGAGGCGCAAATCCCGCCGTTTCAGCGACGGCGTTATAGACTTGCGCGTCCTAGCGTCGAACTAGGATGCGCTCCGATCTACGCTTAGCGCCAACTAACAAACAGATCGGAGCGGCTTACTCAACCTCGAAACACGTTCAGAGCGCGATCCGCGCGCGATTTCTGCGCGATCGAAACTCTTCGGCGTAAGGTTAGCCGTTTTTTGCTTAATTGTTTATAAAGTTGATTGGATTGGTCAAGATTATTCTGTAACGTCGGCGCGATCAAAACTGCCAAATTTCATTCGTAACGTTAGTCAAAAAACGGCGGTCGTGGCTTACCAATAACAACGCGCCGTTATAGGCTTTCAGCGCGTTTTCCAGCGCCTCTATGGAGATTATGTCC
>JAISMA010000207.1 GCA_031276985.1 Helicobacteraceae bacterium
CTTACTCGCGCGGATCGCATAGCAAAAACGGGCGCGGATCGCCTAATGTTGCACGCCGATTCGGTCGAGTTTTGCTACGGATCGCGCTTTTTTGTCAAAAGTCGCGTTGTTTTTGGCGAGAACGAATTACGACGCGCAGTTTTGCCGCGATAAACGCATATTTTCGCGTTTTGGCGAATAATGATTTGGGCGATTTGCTAAAATAGGCAACAAACGCGACGGGCGGATCGTATGGAAAAGCTGGATTTATCGGAATGCGGTTTTACGGCATGGCATGAGCAAAACGAAGCGCTTTGGATTGCGGCTGTTGCAAAATATGGCGATCCCGTTGAATTATCAGATTTTGAAGTTGAAAAGATAGTCGCTTTTTTACAAAAATTTCTAAAGATAAATTTTCCTAACGACGAAAGCGCCAATAATGTTTTACTAATCGATAAAATTGAACTGCTGGGCTCAAACCTATATGCTTGGATTGAACAAGAAAGCTCCGTTCATATAAAAGCCGCGACAAAATCGGGCGACGCTATTGCGCTAACGTATGACGACGTAAAGCAAATAGCCCATTTTCTTTGGCGCTATTTGGATAAATACGCGCCATAAAGGATAGCTGAAATGTCGGTTTATTTGTTGTATTTTGAAAGCGCCCAATACCCTTCAGAGGCTAATTATAAAGGATTTGACGACGTTGGCAAATATGTCGCGCCCGATATTTTTCAAAAAGAGGACGTAACGGCGCTTTATAAAGGCAAGAAACGCAGAGCGACGATTTTTTTCGACGGCGTTTCATCAGGCGCTTTTTACTTTTTTGGAAAAAACGAAGAAGGCAAAAAAGGCGAATTATATCGAGATATATTAAAAGAGTTTATCTTGTCCAGACTTAGCAATAAATGCGTACATTCTTTTTTGTATCTTGATATATTCGACGGCGCAAAACTTTCAGATATAACGTTGCCCGATCGCTTTGACGAGATCGCCATAGACGAACTCGACGAAAAGATTTTTAAGAAAAATGTTTATAAAGGATTTTTTAAGGCGTATGTCGATGAACGCTAACAAATTGGCGCGAAAGATTCGGAATATGGACTTTCAAGAAATACATGAACGCCTTTTTGCAAAGGCAAAAGAATCGATTGCTCTTATCGTAAAGGAAAACGACGAATTTCAGGCGTTTTTCGACGCGCATGAAATTTCTTTTTGCGCTGGACTTAACATTATCGTCGTCGGCTATCCTCACCGCATATCGTTTGACGAATGGATAGATTTATATATTGATAAACCCGCCATTAAAAAGGTTGGTTACTATAGATATATAGCCGATCTCGATCTTAATCCAATAGATGATTTTTTTGTGATCTTGTAAAATGAAAACGCCAAAAACGCTCAAAGCAAAAACGGTTGATATTATCATCGACGACGAAGGGCTAACCTCGTTTTATTGCTCAAACGACGACGTTTATTTTTGCGTTGCTTACGACGCGGAAGACGATGATTTATATTGCGAGTTTTGCGATCAATCTAACGGCTTTTATTCAAAAACGCTATCTTATTCGCAACGCGAAAACCATATTTCGTTTTTTCTTGAAGGCGAAGAGCGCTTTTCCGCGACAAACCAAGAGCGACAAATAACGGTTGCCATTCCAAACGACAAGGTAAAAGAGGCGCGATCGTGCATGAAGATTTTATTTTCGCTCAAAAAGTCAAAACAACGCTAAAATACGCAAGGAGTTAAAGCATGAAAGCTAAAGTTAAATCATATAAGCGAAAGCTCAACAATATCAGCTACGACGAGTATTTCGACTATTTGAAAAGCATAGATATGCCCGCGAATTTAGCCGCGTTTGCGCTAGATATAAATCGTTACGTACTTAGTGGCGAGGATACGCTTCATGATAGCTGGATAACGGCGTTTAACGTATCTAAATCCGTGGACATTGAAGGCTACGTTGATACAAAAGTTGGCATAGATTTATTGTGCGCTATGCATCATAAAACGCTAAGTCTTAATTATTTCGGCGTTCAAGAGGTAGATTGCTCTTTGGGCGCGAAATATAACCAAAATAGACCCGTTGATTTATTGGCGCATGAATTTACGCGATCGGAACGCGGTTTATTTCAGCATTTTATAGAATTTGACGCGGGCGTTTGGATAAGAATACTTTTTTCACAATTTGATTACAAGGAAACCCATGAACAATGATCTGTTTCGCTCTGTTGAGCTTTTTTGCGCCACAATCTCCAGACCAGAATGCGGTTTTACGGCATGGCATGAGCAAAACGAAGCGCTTTGGATTGCGGCTGTTGCAAAATATGGCGATCCCGTTGAATTATCGGATTTTGAAGTTGAAAAGATAGTCGCTTTTTTACAAAAACTCCTAAAAGAAAATTTTCGTTGAGAGCGTTATTTTTTGCCGTTTTATTGACGACGTTTTTGTTAAACGGCTGCGGATCGCAAGGCGGGGATAACGAAGACGATATTCCGATCTCTAGTTATTTGGTTAAAGGCGTTTGGTGGTGGCATAGTAATTTAATAACCGACGATTGCTATCTTTATTTCGCCATTGATAACAACATTAACGAGATATATTTATCTATCAAGTATCCCGCCAACGCAGACGAATTTATCGAAAAGGCGTATGCTAAGGGCGTTAAAGTGTTTTGGCTTATAGGCGATTATCGATATGTCGACGACGATAGAGAATTATTTGATATTTTGGAATGGTTCAAGACATATCAAGCCACAGCGCCGTTAAATAGGCGTTTTGCGGGAGTTCATCTTGATATTGAACCAAACCAGCATCTCGATTTTACAACGCGACGCCAAGAGTTATTAGAAGCGTATTTGGCACTTATAATTCGCGTTAGCGATACTATGCCGATCGATATAGATATTCCCGCATCGTTTGACGATCTAGTCGCTTATAAAGGGCAAAATATGCCGCTTTACAAAGCGCTAATTTCAGAAGC
>JAISMA010000229.1 GCA_031276985.1 Helicobacteraceae bacterium
CTTTGAATATCTCTATTTTCAATCCGTTCGTCTTTAGCGGCGTGGATTTTATGGTAAATTCGCCGATTGTTATCGTATCGCCCATTCCCGCAAATAACGCGCTTACGCACAACGCCGCCACAATGATAACTCTAAACATTTTTCCTCCTTAATTTAGCGCGATCTTAGCCAATTCAACCCAAAATACGCGCCCTAAACGCGATCGTATTCAATCGGGTCAATCGCGTTTGCCAGCGCGAAACCTTTCAGCCGCAATCGGCAACTTTCGCATACGCCGCACGCCTTTTCTTCGTTTTGGTAACAGCTCCACGTCAGATCAAGCGGTACGCCAAGCCGCAAAGCCTCCGATACGATCTGCCCTTTGGAGAGATGAATAAGCGGCGCGGCGATCGCTATTTTCGTTTCGTCTTTCACGCCAAGCGCAATCGCCGCTTGAATCGATTGCAAAAAGCGCTCGCGGCAATCAGGATAGCCGCTGGAATCTTCTTCCACCGCGCCGATTACGATCTCGCTCGCGCCCTCTTTTTCGGCGATTGCGGCGGCTATCGACAGGAAAATCCCGTTGCGAAACGGCACGTAAGTCGCAGGAACGCCGACGCCGAAATTGCGCGGCACGTCGATTGAGCGATCGGTTAGCGCGCTTGCGCCGATTGCGGCGAAAAAACCCAGATCGATCGCGTAACGGGATTTGACCCCGTAATGATCGCACAGCGCGTTAAACGATTCGCGCTCTTTGCGCTCGGTAAGCTGGCGGTAGTCAAAATGAACGCCGATCGCCTCCGCGCCGCTTGCGATCGTCATAGCCAACGCCGTCGCGCTGTCCATACCGCCTGAAATTATGCATACGGATTTATTCATAAACGTTAGTTTAACCGCTTCGGAATAATTTTTGCTGTAAAATCGCAAATAATTTGCCGACAAGGATTCGCAATGGAGATTAACCGCTCAAACAAATACATTGAAGCCGCGCTCAACGCTAGAGCGACGCGCCAAGATATGATTAGCTCCAATATCGCCAACATCGACACTCCTTTTTATCGATCAAAAGATATTCATTTCGAGGGCATGCTGGCAAAACAAGCCGATAGCGAGTTTAACCGCCGACTGCAAAAGAAGCTGGCGCTGGCGCAAACCAATCCCGCGCATTTGCAGCCGAAACCTGAAACGCCCGAAAAGCCCGCGCTGTTCTACCGCGACGGACATATGGCGCGCAACGACGGGAACACGGTCGATATTGATATAGAAACGAGCGAATTAAGCAAAAACGGCGTTATGTACAACGCCTTAACTAGCGCGTATCAAAAAAATCGCGCGATTTTCTCCGCCGTGATTGAATCTAGCAAAAATCTATCCTAAAGGCATGCGGTGATCGCGTTATACGAATCGGTCGAGAGTTTAGACAAACGCGCCGTAGAAACCTTCGCGATGAGCGAAGAGTTGCTGATGGAACACGCCGCTTTAGCTATGGCGCGAGAGATTTTCAAGCGTTTTGAGCGCGGCAAAGTTCTTGTGGTCTGCGGCGCGGGCAACAACGGCGCGGACGGGCTGGCGCTGGCGCGGCTGCTTAGCGCGCGCGAGGGCTTCGAGCCGAAGGTTTATCTGCCTTTTGGAACGAAATGCGATCTGGGCAAAAAGCAACTAAAACGCGTTAACGCGCTTGGTATCGCGCAAGTTAGCGAGGTCGAGCCGTCGGATATTTTGATCGACGCGCTGTTTGGCGGCGGGCTAAACCGCGAGCTAGGCGACGGCGCGGCTGAAATCGTAAGGGCGATCGACGACGCGCGCGCCTTCAAGATCGCGTGCGATATTCCAAGCGGCGTCGATAAAAGCGGCGTTTTTGACGTTTGCGCCGCAATGGATATGACGGTAACGATGGGCGCGCCTAAACTCGCCTTGTTCAACGACAAAGTTAAAGATCGCGTCGGCGAGATCGTCGTAGCCGATCTGGGCATTCCGCGCGGCGCGTACGCGGCGAGCGCGGACGCTTTTTTACTTGAAGAAAGCGATCTGCGCCCGCCTTTTCGCCAAACGCAAGACAGCCACAAAGGAACTTACGGGCATCTCGGCGTCGTAATGGGCGATAAAAGCGGCGCGGCTTTGCTGTGCGCTATGGCGGCGCTTCGTTTTGGCGCGGGATTGACGACGGTGGTTAGCAAAGAGCGGCATATTCATCTGCCGTTTGATCTTATGCAGTCGCATAAACCCGCCGAAACGACTAAGGCGATCGCGCTTGGAATGGGGCTTGGCGAGGCGTATCTGGACGAGGAATTGCTGGAGATTATCGGCGATCGAAGCGCGGTTGTCGACGCGGACGCGCTTTCTCGCCCGATTATCCGCGATTTGCTTGAGCGGGACGCGCCCATCGTGCTAACGCCTCACCCAAAGGAGTTTGCTCTGCTGCTGGATCGCTGCTCTTTGGGCTCTTACAAGGTCGCGGACGTACAGGAGCGACGAATGGCGTTAAGCCTTGAATTTGGCAGAACTTTTCCAAACGCGGTTTTGTTGCTCAAAGGCGCGAATACGATCATAACTAGCGGCGATCGGCGTTTTATCAATCCGCTTGGAACGCCCGCGTTAGCCAAAGGCGGCAGCGGCGACGCGCTTACGGGCATGATTGGCGCGCTGCTGGCGCAAGGTTACGCGCCGATAGACGCGGCGATTCACGCTTCTTTGGCTCACGCCGTAGCCGCCAAACGCTACAACGGGACAAATTTTTCAATGTTGCCTAGCGATCTGATCGATCTGCTGCAAACGCTTTAACGCGGCGCGGCGAGCGCAAATTACGCAAGCGGCGCGTTTAAGGCGATCGCAAGACTTCAAAAGCGCGGATAGCGCGTCTTTTGGTTTGCGCGGGCGTTTGCGGCAAATTGGCGCAAAAGATAATATTATTGACCGAATGCATATTCTTTATGCGAAACATAAGGTTAAAATACGAGTTCCCCTACCGCCCCGCCTTCCCCTTAAAAGGCGGGGTAATAAGCCCTCAAGGTTGGTTTTGCTACGCTATCGGTTTTTAAGATTAGCGATAGGATTTTTCAAATGAAGCGGTTATTTAACCTTATTTTTAACTCTCTTTTTTCTATGCAAGCGGCGGCGGTTTTGCTTTTGTTGATCGCGTTTGCTTGCGCCGCGGCAACTTTTATCGAAGCCGATCCAAATCTGGGAACTCAGGCGGCTAGAGCGCTTGTGTATAACCATTGGTGGTTTGAGGCGACGCTGTTTTTGCTCTGCGCCTCGCTTGTTGGCAATATGATCAAGTTTCGTATGTTTCGCAAGGAAAAAACGCCGACGCTTATTTTTCACGCCTCGATCGTAATCATTTTGCTTGGCGCGTTCATTACCCGATATTTCGGCTACGAAGGGCTTATGCATATCCGCGAAGGCGAAACGAGCTCCTCCTTTTTCAGCTCAGATCCGTATCTGAAAGTCTCCAGCAGCGGATTGAACGCGAGTCAAAAGTTGTCGCTTTCGCCGATTGTCGCGCCGACATATTCGTTTAGCGCGGAACTTGGCGGCGGCGCGCCCGTAACGATCGAAACTAAGGCTTACTATCCGCGCGCGAAAGAGGCGGTCGTTCCGCTAGAAAGCGGCGGCAAACCGTATATATCGTTTTTGGTCGGCTACGCAAACGGCGCGCCCGCGATAGCGGAGCTGTTTTACGGCGAGTTTATCGATTTGGGCGGTTCTATTATAGTTTTTGGCGAAGCCTCGGATTTTGAAAAACCCGCGATCGTCATAGACATTCAAGACGATCAGCCGATTATTCGCGCCTATTCCGATCTAATGCGATCCGATCCCGAAACAAACGATCAGATCGCTTTGCGCGCTCACGCCGCGCACCCTTTTGAGCCTAACGCGGTTTATAACGCGATCGACGGCGTAAGCGTGGTTTTGCGCGAATATATCGCTTCGGCGGGGCGCAAAGCGGCGGAAGCAAATCCAAACGAGCAGAGCGCCTTTTCGGCGTTGATCGTGGATGTTTCGCACAAAGGAGAGCGCAAAGAAGCGGCGTTGCTAGGCGGAGTCAACATGGGCGGCGATCCCGTCGATGTGGAGCTGGCGGGACGGACTTTTACGCTTTCGTTTGGGTCTGAAGAGATCGGGCTTCCGTTTTCGCTTCGGCTGGATCGTTTTGCTATCGAGCGTTATCCGGGTTCAAGCATGCCTTCGTCTTATGAAAGTCAAGTAACGCTGATTGACGCCGATCGCAACATAAACGAATCAAAACGCATATATATGAATAACATTCTCGTTCATAGGCAGTTTCGTTTTTATCAACACAGCTACGATCGCGACGAGCGCGGCACGGTTCTATCGGTTTCAAACGATCCGGGCGTTTGGCTGACATATATTGGTTACGCGGCGCTTACGATCGGCTTTTTTATCGCGTTTTTCAGTCCAAACAGCCGTTTTAGAGCGCTTGCGGCGCAGATTGAGAAAAATAGAATAGCGCGTAGTTTTTCCGCCTGTTTAGTAGCGCTGTTTTTCGTTTTTGGCGCGGCGGATATACGCGCCGACGAAGCGAACGCGACGCGGATTATGGGCATAGTCGACGCCAATCACGCCAAGCGGTTTGGGACGCTTTTGGTTCAGGATTCAAGCGGGCGAATCAAACCGATCGACACGCTTGCGAGAGAGGCGCTTAGCAAAATATCGAAAAAAACCTCTATCGCCCATTTGAGCGCGACGCAGGTATTTTTGGGCATGTTAAGCGCGCCTAAAGGTTGGCAGCAGGTTAAGATGATACGCTTAAACCATCCCGATTTGGGCGCTATGCTGGGTCTGGAACAGGGCGCGAAAGAGGCGGCGTTTGCGGATTTTTTCGGGTTCAAAGAGGACGGCGAGGCGTTTTACAAGCTCGACGAGATCACCAAAATCGCAGATCGCACGCCCGATTCGCAAAAAACTTTGTTGCAGCAAGAGCTTGTCAAAGTACTTCAGCGCGTGGATACGGCGTATATGATCTATCAGGGCTATCTTATGCGCGTTATTCCCGTCAAGGGCGATCCCGCTTTCGCTTGGGTTTCGCCGCCGCAAATGCTGGAGCTTTTTTCGCCCGACGACGCGAAAGAGACGGCGCAAACGCTATACGAATACGTCGAAGCGCTTAAGAACGCGCAAATCAACGGCGAATGGAGCAAAGCCGATCTGGCGCTCGATCGCCTCCAAGCCTATCAGGAAACGCACGGCGCGGCGGTGATACCAAGCGCGGATAGGGTAAAGGCGGAGATTTTGCTAAATTCGCTTAATCCGTTTTTTGTCCTGCTTTTTTGCTATCTGGCGCTTGGAACAATGTTGCTCGTTTGGGCGTTTACGCGATCGCTCGCGCCGAACTTCATAAAAGAAAAAGCGTTCTACGTTTCCGCCTCGCTAGTAACTTTAATCTCGCTGGCGTTTATTTTTCACGCTACCGCGCTAGGCTTTCGCTGGTATGTTTCTGGGCACGCGCCGTGGTCTAACGGCTACGAATCGATCGTGTATATATCGTGGACGGCGCTGCTTGCGGGACTCTTTTTCGCCAAACGATCGGTTTTTGCGCTTCCCGCCGCCGCGTTAATCGGCGCGTTTGCTTTAATGGCGGCGCATTTAAGCGCGATGGATCCGCAGATTACCACGCTTGTACCCGTGCTAAAATCGCGCTGGCTGACAATTCACGTAAGCGTAATTTCGGCGAGTTACGGTTTTCTTGGTTTATCCATGTTGCTTGGCTTAATCGCGCTTACGCTATTTATCTTCCGCGCGCCGAAAAAAACGAGAATCGACGAAGCGATCGCGGAGATTAAACGCATAAACGAAATGTCTATGATGGCGGGGCTTGCGCTACTATCTATCGGCAACATTTTTGGCGCTATTTGGGCTAACGAATCGTGGGGGCGCTATTGGAGTTGGGATCCAAAAGAGACATGGACGCTTGTTAGCATGCTAATTTACGCGGCGATCTTGCATTTTAGATTTATTCCCGCGCTTAAAAGCGTATTTACTTTTTCGCTTGCGAGCGCGTGGGGATTTTTCTCGATACTGATGACGTATTTCGGCGTTAATTATTATCTTTCGGGCATGCATTCGTACGCAAACGGCGACAGCGGCGCTTCGGTCGATTGGATTCTCATCGTCGTTATTTCGCTATTTGGTTTAACGTTTTTCGCGTTTGCAAAGAGCGACGGTCGCTATCCGCTTGAATGCAGATGACGCAAAAGCGCCCGTTAGATCGCAAATGAAAAAGATTTTGGCGATTATGTTGTTATTTTGCGGCTGCGCGTCCAAAGACGATATGACGGAGTTTGAGCTGGAGTTAGCGGAGTTTACAAATCCGTTTTCCGAAAATATTGAGCTTGAGAGAAAAGAGTTTTTAAGAAAACTGAAATTCAAAGGCGTTTACGAAGAAAGCAAAGAGGTAACAAGGCTGAAATTATTCGGCGGTCGTCTCGGAATGGAATTTTCGCCGCGTTTTGAGAGCAGATACGAAACGATATATAAATACAAAAGAGCCTCAAACGTAGTTATCAACGACAATAAAATACGCTTCAATATCCCGTCTAAATACGCGAATAGAGTAAATATTTCGTGGCGCGACATGAATGGCGACGATCGGGAAATAGACGTCAAATCGTATACAATAAACTTGAAATCAAGATTTAATCTAATACCGCAAAAACAGATAAACTTTGGCGATAACTCATATATCTCTTTTGAAACGCTCGCTATCATTGACGTTTCAAAAATTGACGAAAACAAAACGATTCCTCTGCTCGTCGATTTTTTGGAGTTTAAGTTCATAGCGCCTCATGATAACGTTGAAATTTATGTAAGCGACGCCGACAAATCTCTGTCTATGATAGAAAATCCGCTTTTTAAGGGCGAGAAAAGCAAAGGCTTGTATCTGACATATAAAAATCTTGAGTTTACAACTATGCGGCACGCTATAACGCAAGAACGGACAAAAGACGCGGATTTTGAAGTAAAAGAAAAATATTCGTCCTACATTAAAGAGTATCGCTACGTGAAAGACGGCAAGCTCTTTAAGATTTACGGTAATTTGTGCAATATGTTCGGCGCTTATTCGTCTTGCGATTTTGAACGTAGTTACGGCGTATATTTTTTATCTGACGGCGCAAAGTACATACATTTTTCAACTTTTATCAATGGCTACGCGAGTAATCATCTGGCAAAATACGACGATTTAACGCCTGTTTTGGAGTATGAAAAAGAGATACTGAACAAATACGGCGACGATAAAGAAAAAATTAAATCTTTCAAAAAAAGCATGGAATATCTTAAGCATATATTGAGCGCTTCGCAAGACGAATTGCAAAAAGAGTTTTACGATTACAAAAACGCCGCCCCTTTACTGAAAATAAAAACCGAATAATAAATGAGGCGGCGAAAATCGCGCTCTCGTAAGAGATTAACTGCTAAGATAATAAACATTTAAGAGTTTCAAAGGTCGCTTTTATGCAAAACTTTACCAAAGTCGAGAGACTATCGCCCAAAAAGTCGCCCGCGCTGGAACGACTAACGGGTTTTGGAGAGATTTACGCGCTTTTTGACGGCGACAAAGCCGCCTCGCAAGCGGAACGTTGCGTTCAGTGCGGCAATCCGTATTGCTCCACAAACGGCTGCCCGCTTCACAATTACATTCCCTATTGGCTCAAAGCGATCGCGGAAAAAGATCGCCGCGCGGCGTTCAGATTAAGCAACGAAAACTCGCCGTTTCCGGAAATACTAGGTCGAATCTGCCCGCAAGATCGCCTGTGCGAAGGCGCCTGTACGCTTGGCGCGGACAACTTTGGCGCGATAAGCGTCGGCGCGATAGAAACAGCGATCACCGAAGGCGAATTTGAGCGCGGATTGACGATTGACTATCCAAAAACACGATCCAAAAAGCGCGTCGCGCTGATAGGTAGCGGTCCGGCGTCGCTCTCGGCGGCTACTTTCTTGGCGCGCGCGGGCTTGGCGACGGAAATTTTTGAAAAAGACGAAAAGGCGGGCGGACTTTTAACTTACGGCATTCCAAACTTCAAGCTGGACAAAAAAATCGTCGATCGCCGTTTTGGATTTTTAGCCAAAGCGGGCGTAAAGATTCATCTAGGAACGGAAGCGGGCAAAGATATAACGTTCAACGATCTACTCGCCGATTTCGACGCGGCGTTTATCGGCGTCGGCGCGCGCCGTTCCGTTAAAGCCGAAATCGAGAACGAAAGCGCAAACGGCGTAATCGACGCGATCGACTTTTTGAGCGCCGCGCAAATCGAGCTTTTTGATTTTGCCAAAAAAAGCCCGTATAACGCGAAAAATAAAAACGTCGTCGTAATCGGCGGCGGCGACACGGCAATGGACTGCGTGCGAACCGCGTTAAGACTCGGCGCAAAAAGCGCGACCTGCGTTTATCGACGCGCCGAGCGCGATATGCCGGGCGCGAAAAAAGAGTTTATCAACGCCAAAGAGGAAGGCGCGGAGTTTATTTTCAATCTCGCGCCTAGCAAGATCGTCGTCAAGAACGGCGCGGCGATCGGCGCGACATTCGAGGAGACCAAAATAACCGAAGGCGACGGCGGGCGCGGCAAACTTATAATCGTCAAAGGAAGCGAGCGGCTAATCGACGCGGATATGATCATTATGGCGCTTGGATTCGCGCACCACGACAAATCGTGGCTAAACGGCGTGAAACTCGCCGAAAACGGCGCGATCTTAGTCGACGAATACGGGCGCACGAATATAGAAAAAATCTACGCGGGCGGCGACGCGACTCGCGGCGCGAGCCTAGCCGTTAACGCGGCGGCGGACGGCAAAAAAGCCGCTCTTTCCATTATACGCGCGCTCTTAGCCGTTTGACATGGAATCGTTTATAGCCGCGTCGATTGAAGCGAACAAAGAGATCGCGGCTATATTGCGCGACAACGACGACGATTCGCTGTTTTACCACGACAAAGAGGGCGACGAAGGAATCGGTTACGGCGGAGATCGCAGCCTGAAAATCGATCTGCTGGCGGAGGATATTTTCATTAAGCGCTTAAGCCGATTTGGACGCATTAACTCCGAAGAGCGCGGTCCGTTTGGCGAAGGAGACGACGAGATCGTAATCGATCCAATCGACGGCAGCGCCAATCTCGCTTCTGGCATTCCGTATTACGGCGCGTCGATCGCCCTCAAGCGAAACGGCAAAGCGATATGTTCCGTAGTTTGCAATCTCGCCAACGGCGACTGTTTTGTCAAATCGTTTAACGAAGGCTATCGCAGAAACCTTTTTTCGCCAGAGAGAAAACCGATAACGCGAAATCTAAAACCGCTCGCGGGCGTTTTTGAAAAAGCCTATTCGCATCCAAAAATCGCCGTTTTGCTTAAAAAAAACGGCTTCAAATTCCGAAGTCCGGGCGCGTTAGCGCTTTCGCTTGCCTACGCGCGCGACGTATGCTTTACGCTGGCGGCGGGACGCTCTAGGGAATATGATATAATCGCCGGTTTACATCTATGCGACGATCTTTATAATTTCGTTAGCGAAAAACTGATTATCGTCAGCGCGGATCGCGCTATTTTTGAGCGGTTGAAATCGATTTTAATCGAGGGCAAAGCATGAGTATCGGCGATTTTTTTAAGCGCGTTAAACGCGAGCGACCCGACGTTAAAGAAGCGCCCGGTCATTGGATTAAGTGTAAAAAATGTCAAGCTATTATGTACTACAAAGAGGTCGCCGCCAAACAATACGTTTGCCCAAAATGCGGATTGCATATGCGTATTAGCGCCAAAGATCGCATAGAGCTTCTAGCCGACGCGCAAAGTTTTGTCGAGTTTGACGCGCAGTTAAAAGCGGTCGATCCCCTTTCGTTTAGCGACAAAAAAAGCTACGCGCAACGATTAGAAGAGGGTTTCAAAAAAACGGGGCGGCGATCGGCTACGATCGCGGGCGAATGCGCGATCAACGGTTTGGCGACGCAGATTGTGGTTTTTGACTTTGATTTTATGGGCGGATCGCTTGGCAGCGTCGAGGGCGAAAAAATTGTCCGCGCCGCGAATCGCGCCGTCGCCAAACGGCACGGACTAATCATCGTCAGCGCAAGCGGCGGGGCGCGAATGCAAGAGTCCGCCTTCAGTCTTATGCAAATGGCGAAAACGAGCGCGGCGCTAAAAAAACTCGCCGACGCCAAACTGCCGTTCATCTCCGTTTTGACCGATCCGACGTTTGGCGGCGTTAGCGCGAGTTTCGCGTTTTTGGGCGACGTTATCATCGCCGAACCGGGCGCAATGGTGGGCTTCGCGGGCGCGAGAGTGATCAAGCAGACGATTGGAGCGGATCTGCCTGAAGGATTTCAAAGCGCCGAATTTTTGCTGGAGTTTGGGCTAATCGATATGATCGTCGATCGCGATCATCTTAAACAGACCATTTACGATCTGCTTCGCTTCACGATTCGGCGTTAGACGCGCATTGACTGCGATAGAGCTAAAATACATAGGCAAACGCGACGACAAGCTATTTTCGCAGGCGCGCGCGCATTACGCCAAACTGATCGCGCCATACGCGAAGCTAACCGTTTCGCCCGTGTGGAACGCCGCGATAGAAAAGGCGCAAAAAATTGGCGCTATTCAGGCGCAAGAGGCTTATTCGCAAGCGTTTTTTGCTTTGCGATCTCGCGCCGCGCAACGATCGATCGCTGTGGACGCGCTTGGCAAAACCTACGACACAAACGCCTTCGCGGAACTGATCGCAAACGGCGAATCGCTTTGCTTTTACATTGGCGGCGCTTACGGATTTGCGCGGGAGTTTTGCAAAACCTGCGATCTTAGCGTTTCGCTTTCGGCGCTAACGTTTTCGCGCGATCTGGCGCAAATCGTTTTGCTAGAGCAGATCTATCGCGCTTTGACAATCGGCGCAAATCACCCTTACGGCAAATAACCCCGCGCTCCCAATCCTTTTTCTTAGCGATTGCGGCGAAATTAACGCGCAAAATAATTACATTTCGTGATTTTTTGTAGCATTTTTATTGCAATACGTTATATTTCTGCGCGAAGGAGCAAAAATGAAGCGCGTAGAAGAGGTTTTGGAGCGTATCAGAGAGATAATCGCGAGCGAAGCTAACGGAAAGCGAGTAAAAGACGCCGATATAGCGCGGGAGCTTGGCGTGAGCGCGGGCGCTTTGGCGACGCTCAAAAACCGCGATCGTCTGCCGATAGAGGAGATCGCCGCTTTTTGCGCCAAGCGGCGCGTTAGCATTAACTGGGTTTTGTTCAACCAAAGCGCGGCGTCGCTGGTGGAAAATACCGAAAAATACTCGTTTGCGAGATATTTTAGCGAGGCTAGATTGTCCGCTGGCGGCGGCGCGTTTGATTTGGGCGAAGAGTATGAAACGACGGCGCTATCGCCGTGTTTTACCGACGCGCTAAACGGCTCTAAAAACGCGATTGACATAGTAAAAGTCGAAGGAGACTCTATGGAAACCACGATAAAAAACGGCGATCTTATCTTTGTAGATCGCGACGAGACGAGGATTAAAGACGGAGCGATATACGCAATCGCCGCGCCGCTCGGACTGTTTGTCAAACGACTTCGCCGCGCCGCGAACGGCTCTTTGACGCTGGCTTCGGATAACGCGGCTTATCCCGACATCGAGGTTTCTCCAAACGAAACGCGGTTAATCGGCAGAGTGATAGGCGTTTTTAGCGTTGATTTGCGATGACGATTCACATCGATTTCGACTGCTTTTTCGTCAGCGCCGAAAGAACGCGTTACGCGCCGTTTCGCGGCGTTGCGGCTGTGGTGGCAAACAGAAACGACGAGGCGATCTTCGGCGGCAAAGCGCTTAAAACAAGCGCGATTGTCCGCGAGCCGCTTGGCGCTTTTAGCGGCGCGTGTTATTACGACAAGTTTGACGGCGGCGATTGGCGATCGCATTTTATGGATGGCGTTCGCGCGCGCGGAATGGTGGTCGCCGCGAGTTACGAAGCGCGAAGCCACGATATTAAAACGGGCACGACGCTTTGCGAGGCGCTAAAACGTTGTCCAAAGTTGCAAATCTTGCCCGCCGATTTACCCTTTTATATGTCGCTATCAGCCGACGCCGCCGAATTTTTGGAAGAGCGCGTTCCCGTTGTGGAGCAGTACAGCATAGACGAGTTTTTTGGATCGCTCGACGGGTTTGTAAAAGAAAACGACGCGGAGCGGTATTTGCGAAATCTGCAAGCCGACATTTACAAAGAGCTACGTTTGCCCGCTACGATTGGCGCGGGAGCGAACAAGTCAATCGCCAAGCTGGCGGCAAAAAGCGCCAAGCCGTTTGGCGTTTTAATTGTAAAAAGCGCCGACGTAAAAGCGTTTTTGAGCGACAAACCGGTTAGAGCGTTAGCGGGAATAGGCGAAAAATCGGCGCGCGTTTTGAATCGCTACGGCGTAAAAACTTTGGGCGACGCGATCAGATCGCCAAGTCTATTGGCGTCGTTTGGCAAACGCGGACGCGATCTGTTGCGCGAGTTAAACGGCGAGCAAATCAGGTTTGAAGCGCAAGAGCGCGAGCGCAAGCAGATAGGCATATCGCGCGTTTTCGATCCGATTTACGATCGCGCCGAAGCGTTGAGAAGGCTCTATATTTTGTGCGGGCATTTGGCGTACAACGTTGCGCGGCGCAAGAAAGAGCCAAGCGGTTTTACCTTTGTCGTCGGTTACAAGGTTTTCCCGTGCGAGCGCGTTAAAGTCAAGGTCGATCGTCCCTTTAGCGAAAAGTTGTTGCGGCAGATCGCCAAAGAAACTTTTGGCGCAATCGACAAAAACCAAAGCGACGCCATAAACTATTTAGCCGTTACGGCGAGCGATTTTAACGATCGATTTGTCGCGGGCGAGTTGTTTTCATGGCGCGAAGATTGCAAAAACCGTCTTGTGGGCAATGCGTTGCAAGAGGCGCGATCCAAATACGGATACGGCATATTGACTTACGCGAAAGCTACTTGACGAACTTCGCGTTAATCATGCCGCAAAAATCGTCGCCGCGATAAAACTCCACGCGATAGATCGCCCCGCGCACGTCTTCGCTAAACCGCGCTACCATATTTTTCTTTGCGATCGCGATAGCGCTTTCGTTTTGCGTTCCTTTGGCGCTAAAACCGATCACATTCACGCGGACGTTCTCGATCGGCTCAATCTTGAATTCGTTTTTGACCTCGAAAGTCTCGCCAATCGCCTTTTCAACGCGAACGCCGTCGATTGCGATCGCAGCTTTGTCCAATTTGCAGTCGTCGGTAAAAAATTGCGGATAAAGCGAGCTTACGCGCTTGTTGCCTATAAAAATATCGTAGCGATCGTCTATCGGCTTCACCGCGCCAAGCGGATGATCAAAAACAAAGCGATCTTTGTTGCCGCCGCGCAACGGCATAAAGCGCAAAATATTTCTTAACTCGGTCAATTCAAGCGATATTTTATCGTTGATTTTAAGCGTTCCGCTATTGTCCAAAACCGCCTGCAAGCCTTTTACGGACAGCTCAAAATCGCGCTCGTATTCAATGCCCATCACGCTCATAAACTCTTCTATCGATCGTAATTGATACTCGACTTTCAAAGCCAGCGCGTCAATGTTTTTGCTCGTCTCTTGCGCGAACGCGGGTTTGAGGTTGGTAACGGCGAAATAGGTGAGCGACTTTTGCATCTGCTCGTCTTTGTAGCGCGTTTCGGTGTTTCGCACGCGAAAAAAGTGATGCTCCTCTTTAAGCGACTCGCTCATCTTGTCCGCGACGCGCTTTGCGATTTCGTCCATAGCGCCGAACTTCACGTCGGTGAGAGTTTTTTGATCGATCACGATCGTTTGCCCCCACGCTCTTGGATTGAATATAGCGCTTTCCCACCGCTCGCGGTAAAATCCGTGTCCGTCGTGAAGGTTTAGTATCAGATCGACTTTGGGATCGACGATAATCTTTTTGACTTCGCGCACCATATCGGCATCGCGATCCGTCGCGGAGATTTTCTCGAATTTGCGGTTCATATCGCCGTACAGCCCGCGTCTTGATCGCGCTATGCTTTCGGCGTTCAGGTTTGGTATTACCCAGACCGCGCCTTTGTTGATTTTGTAGCGCGAAGCCAAAATCGAAGGCGCGAAATAGCCGCCGGGCTCGTCGCCATGCACGCCGCCGACGATCAAAAGCGTGGCGCCCGTAACGTTGCCTTCCAGTTTGTAAAGGCTAAAGCGCAAAAATTCGCCCGATTCATGCGCTTTTATCTCGTCGTCCGACCAGATCTTTTCGACCTTAACGTCGCCAAACGCCGCGAGCGCCAACGCTAACAAAAGAGGCAAAATACGCAAAAGCGCTCCTTCGGCAAAATAAATGCGTGATATTATCAAATTTCAAATCTAACCCGCATTTTAACGCGCCTTTCAAGTCGCTTTACGCTTTCCAACATACTTCCCAAATCCGCGCCACGCTTTTCAACGCGCTTGCCGTAAGATCGCGCTGGATTTTCTAGCCATTCAAGCCGACAATATGCGCGGCAAAACGCTTGAGATAGGTTTCCTGCGTTCCGACGAAAAGTTGCGAATCGCCAAATTGGTCGTAGACAAAAAGGCGCTAAAAGCCTTTTACGCGCAAAGCGAAGGCGAGTCTCTGCAAGAGCTTGCGCCAAACAAGTTGCTTAACATCGGCGGCGTGAAAATCGTCTAAACGCCAGTCGAGATCGTTTGCTTTTTGCTTTGCGCTCCTAAGCGATCGCAAACGACTTGAGCATCAACGTCGCGTAATTTGGCTAAACGCGCGACGTAAAGGATAAATATGAAGTTTGGCAAATTCGCTATTTTTGCGTTTAATTTGTTCGTTTGCTTGCTCGGAAAATTCCGCTGTAAGAGATTGTGCGCCCGAAGATTTTGGTTGCTATTTGCATTTACTTCGTTCCAATATATACGACGGAGTTTGCAAAGACGCGAAAGACGAATTTCGTTGCGTGATTGAACTTTTGCCTACGCAGGGTTTAGTCGGCTCCAAGTATTTTGACGACGTGTATTGGGAAGCTTATAAAAGCGCTAGAACATGTTCAAGCCCAAAAAACGTAACGGCATTTTTTGAAAGTTTGGCGTTAATGAAAACGACGGGATATTATCTCGACGGAGAGTTAGCCGAATCGGTTCCGTTTATAGTGGAAAATCTATGCCTGGATAATATGCAATGTTTTGAAAGCGCGTTCAAATCCGCAAGTTTAGACGCGCGTAATATCATTATGGAAGAGCTTAAATACCAGATCGATGGCGGCCACGAACATACCGAAGAACTAATCGCATGCAAAAACAAAATAATAACTCTCAACAAAAGCCTCAAATGACGCGCTTACTTTTCCAACTATTCTTTGCTCTCTTTGCCGCAAACCATTACTCGCTCATTAGATTTAAAGGCGATATCGATAATCTAAAAAGTTGCTTATCAATCCGACATAAAAACGGCGCTATTTACTTAGATACAGTTTAGTACTCGTACGACGAAGAAAGCGACGATCCGAACGGCGTTATTTTTGAAGAACAGTCAATAAACGGCGACAAATTTAAGCAAACAGGCGCTAAGGCAGAAGCGTATTTTTTAGATGAAGGCGACGTTTATCGCTTCAGGTTGCAAAAAAGCCATTGATATTCAATTAAAAATAGATTTTGCCTTCGCGGAAACGACAAAAATAAAGGCGGAAATGACGATTGGCGGTAAAAAATGCGAAATAAATAAATCAATGCGCGAGAGTTTTGGAAAATAGATTGATGATCGCCACGCCCGCTACGATCAACGCCATTCCTATAATCGCGGGAATATCTGGAATCTGCTTGAATGCCGCGACGCCAATAAGCGTTATTAAAACAATGCCAACTCCCGACCAAATCGCGTACGCAACGCCCGTAGGAATCGTTTTAAGCGCCAAACCTAAAAAGTAAAAACACGCTACATACGCGACAATCATAACGACGATCGGCGTCGTTTTTGTAAATTGTTCCGAAGCCGCCAAAGCGGTAGTTCCGATCGTTTCAAATACGATCGCCAGCGCCAAAAACAGATAACTTTTCATTTTACCCTC
>JAISMA010000001.1 GCA_031276985.1 Helicobacteraceae bacterium
GATCAGGAAATCACAGTGCTATTGCCGCAATATCAAGATGAGCAGATGAAACAAATAGTCAATGATATAATCAGCCAATACAGTAAGGTTAGTTATAAATATATAGATGTAGATATTGAAGCACATTGCGAAAAACTAATATATGCGCCATCGGCATCAATTGGAGGCGATCATGCAAATTATGTTTCATCGTTGGACTTTATTATGCCGAAAAGAGTGGCAAACGCTCTTTATCAATACTTATATAAACCTTGGATGGATAGAGTAGGCAATTTACCGGTGGAAAATACCAAGCTTTATTTATGCAGGAGGGGGGGCAGATCGCTTATCAATTATCGAGAGGTTGAGCAATACTTTAGAGCAAAAGGTTTTTTGCTGGTAGATCAGCAACTTCATCTACTGCCATTAGACAAAAAGGTTGCGCTATTTAGTCGTGCGTCTGTTATCGTCTGTAATTTTGGCGCTGCTTCCATGAATACTTTATTCGCCCAGCCCGGTACAAAAGTAATGATGTTAACTCCGATGTCAAGAGTTGATGATGGCATTTACTTTATGTTCAATGATAGCGGTTTGGATATTTTGCAAGTAATCGGCAATGATTGCACATCAAGCCCACATACAAACTATTATATTAGCATTGATACGATCGATGCGGCATATAATGAACTAATAAACAGTGAAGGATCGGCAAGAATATGAGCGCGGTTTTGCGGGCAAAAACCGATCGGCTAATACAAACGCGCGAGTTAAGCGCCGAGCGAATCGCCAACACGATCGCAAGTCAAGAGGCGATGAAAAACGCGCGGACGACGCTAGAAAGCAAGCCGCAACGCTTCGTATTCGAGATGACGAGCGCGTGCAACTTAAACTGCGCGATGTGCGGCAGAAACTCCGCCGATTTCAATCCGACGCGATTTGATCCCGCTTGGCTTGCCAAATTTGACGGCGTTTCGCGCTACGTGGAAGAGGTTACGCTTATGGGTTGGGGCGAGCCGACGGTTCATCCGCAATTTGGCGAATTTCTGAAATGGGCGAACAAAAACGGATTACGCAAATATTTCTGCACAAACGGAATGAAACTAGGCGATCTAACGCGGCAGATTTTCGACGAACAAGTCGACGTGATCGCTATATCGATCGACGCGGCAAACGAGGCGTTAAATAATGAAATTCGGCGCGGCTCAAAAATGGATAGAATTTTTGGCGCGATTAAGGCGATTGTAGATCATAAACGTCGGCAAAATCTCGAATTTCCATATATGAATTTTGTAACGACGTTAATGCGAAAAAATTTGCGCGAATTTCCGAAGATCGCGCGCCTTGCCGCCGAGCTTGGTTTGCAAGAAGTAAAGGGCGTTTTTCTCACGGCGTTTGACGACGCGCTTGGCGAGCAATCGCTATGGAACGATATGGACGAAGTAAAAGCCGTATTTGACGAGGCGATTGAGGTTGCAAAGCAATATGGAATTAAGGTCAAAATCCCGCATTTGCGCGGCGAAGATCCTGCGGGCGATCTCGCGCATAAACCGTGTTTTACAGCGTGGCGCGATTTCTTTTTGGGATCGGACGGGTATGTGCGCCCATGTATGAGCACGCCGATCAAGCTGTTTCATATAGATAAATACGACGATTTTGAAGCGATGTGGAACGGCGAGGAGATACGACGGTTTCGATCGCTGGTAAACGACGAGGAGAAAATGCCCGAAAGTTGCCGTTACTGCTATCAGTCGAGTTTCGCCAATTGGAACAAGCGATCGTCGTGGTTTCAAACGGGACTTAAATTTTCACCCGAATGGGAGAAATAGCAATGCGAATTAGCGCGTATGAAAAAGATACGATCATTAAAGCCGTTGAAGCTGTCGATCCGAGCGCAAAAATTTGGCTATTTGGCTCTCGCGCCGACGATAGCAAAAAGGGCGGAGATATAGATATAGCGATCCTTTCAAAAGCGATCGACACGGATATATTACAAAAGATCAAAATCAGGCGCGATATATGCGATAAAATCGGCGATCAACAGATTGATATATTAACGTCGCAAAATGGCGAAGAACCGTTTTTCAAACTCGCGCAAGCAAACGGAAGGGCGTTAAATGAGTAGTTTGACGATTGAACTGCTGCGCGAAAATACAAGCGCCCTCAACGAAAACGCAAAAGCGCTTAAAAGTTCATATGATAAATGTGTTATTATCGGAGCAAAAAAAGACTACTCCGATGAGGAGCTAATCCATTTTGAAGCGTTGATGTCCAGATACGCAAGAAGCGTCGATCTACTGATACACAAAGCGTTAAGAAGCCTTGATGTCGTAGAATTTGCCGCTTCGGGCACTGTTATTGACGCCGCCAATAGAGCCGAGAAAAGAGGGATCGTCGATTCTGTAGATCAGCTACGAAATTTGAAGGATTTGCGCAACGAAATCGCGCATGAATATATTAGCGCGAACATCTTCGATCTCTTCAAACAAGTTATCGCGTTTGTTCCTCCCTTATTAAACATAATCGATCGCGTAACGCTTTATGCTTCAAAATATCTTGAAAAGGACGCGGGAAAATGAATAAAATTATCGCCGAAGATATACAAAATATCTTATCAGAACCTCTTCCATGGGAAGAATTTAGCGGCAAAACATTTTTAATCACAGGCGCAACAAGCGGATTTCTATCATACGTTGCATTTGCGCTCTTAGAATTAAAAAATACAAACGTTATAGTTGTTGTAAGAAATTTGCAAAGAGCGCAAAAAACATACGCGGATTATTTGGGCGACGATCGCTTGCTAATATTTGAGCATAATCTTTTGAGTCCGTTTCAAAGAAATATGCTTCCCTGCATAGATTATTTTATATGCGGCGCGATTATGAGTTCTCCAAAAGATCGCGCGGAACGTCCATATTCGCTAGCGCTAAACAATATAATCGGTACGAAAAATCTCATTGAACTTGCGGCAGAAAATACCGCAAAAACGCATAGACCCATTTTTATGCTAATCTCATCAAATTCGGTTTATGGTCAGCCAGCGAGCGATGAAATAACGGAAAGCAATTACGGTTGTTGCGATCCGTTATCCCCTCACGCTTCTTACGCGGAATCAAAACGCATACAAGAGACAATGACGGCGGGAGCGGGAGTAGAGTTTGATTTTGAAACGCGGATAGCGCGCTATCCAAATGTTATCGGACCAAATATGATCTTGCAATTTGGCAACGCTTTGCATGATTTTATAAACGACGCGATAAACGCTCGCGATATAGTTATTAATTCCGACGGTCTTTTAAGGCGCGAATATATTTATTTTTCCGACGCTGTAGGCGGAGCGTTATATGTTCTTCTCAAAGGCGCAAACGCAAAGCCATACAATATTGGTTGTCAAGAGATGATTACAATCGGCAATGCGGCTAAAATAATCGCAAAGGTTTTTAATGATATAATTAGCGTAAAAGTAATGGGTAACGCATATAGCGCCAACACTCCTTTAAGGGACTTTCGGCTGAACGCCTCGCGGCTGAACGCCTTAGGCTGGAGTAACAAATTTTCTCTAGAAAAAGCTATTGAAAGAACGGCGTTATTTTATAAAAAGGATATTGTAAATTGAAAGCATCTGATTATATCGTCAATTTTTTGGTTGAACGCGGGGTAACCGACGTTTTTGGCGTGCCTGGCGGCGTAGTGTTGGATTTTCTCGATTCGTTAAGCAAAAGAGAAAACGAAATTCGCGAGCATTTTGGTTATCACGAGCAGGCTTCGGCGTTTGCCGCGCATGGCTACGCTCTCGCAAGCGGCAAATTGGGCGTGGCATACGCC
>JAISMA010000009.1 GCA_031276985.1 Helicobacteraceae bacterium
GACATTAGCTCCATTGAAATGGATAACGTCAAAAAAGCGACTATGATCTTTGATGAAAACGGAACGCTTGCCCTTGTCGGCATTAAATTTTCAGGCGACAGATTCGATTCGCTTTATAAGTCGTTAAGCGAACAATACGCGCTACAAAGCGATGAAGCGCTTGGCGGTGATAAATTCGTGGAATTTTCCGCAGGCAACAGCAAAATTCGCTTGATGAAGCCGCAGGGCTTTGATACGAGTTTGGTTTATGGAGCGACTTGGCTTTGGAATAGGGTTGAAAACAAAGCGCAACAAGAAGACGCAAAGAAAAAAACCGAAGAGCCGCAACTTTAATAAGTTTTTGCGATTGCGATCGTGGTTTAATAATTGGTTTTACGTTACGATCTGGGTTAAAATTAACTCAAGGAGTTTGCGGTGAAATTTATCGTGGGTTTAGCGGCGATTGCGATTACTTTTTCGACGCTGTTTGCGGCGGGCGAAAACCCGTCGGCGCTTGGCTTGGAGATTGGCAAAGCCACAATTGCCGACGCAAAGGCGAAATATCGCTTAGAATCAAAAGGCATAAATAACTTAAGCGAGGGCGAATATTTTCTAGTCGAGCTTAGCGATATTAAGCTAGATAACGTTATAGAAGCGTCTATTGTTTTTGATAAAAGCGGCAAACTCGCCGCCGTCGGCATTATATTTTCAGGCGACAGATTCGATTCGCTTTATAAGTCGTTAAGCGAACAATACGCGCTTCAAAACGATCAGACGGAATTTCAAGGCGTTAAATCCGCCATATTTGTCGCGGGAAATAGCAAAATTATTTTGGCAAAATGGCATACATTCGAGCGTAAAAATACATTTACAAATTTGCATTACGGAACAAATCAGCATTTGGACAAGATAGAAAACGCCATTCGACAACAACAAGATTCTAATATAACGATCGTCGATCCGTTCCCGTAGTAAATTTTATAACGTTGGTTTTACGTTACGATCTGGGTTAAAATTAACGCAAGGAGTTTTCGATGAAATTTATCAAAGTTTTCGCGGCGATTACAATCGCGTTTTCGACGCTGTTTGCGGCGGACGAAAATCCGTCCGCGCTTGGTTTGCAAATTGGCGCGGCTACAGTCGCGGACGCAAAGGCGAAATATCGCCTAGAGCAGAAAAAATTAGGTAGCAATAAAGAGGGCGAATTGTTTGAGATTGACGTTAGCGACATTAAAATAGACGGCATTAAACAAGCGTCGATATACTTTGACAAAAACGGCAAACTTGCGCTTATCGAGATGACGTTTTCGGACGACAAATTCGCTTTGCTTTGCGAATCGCTAGGCGAAAAATATACGACGCTACTTGATCATAGACCGCCTACGGGCGTTAAATCCGCCATATTTTCCGCAGGCGAGAGTAAAATTATTTTGGAACAATCGCATCTTGGCACGGGCATAGTTTATGTGGCAAATTGGGTTTTGGCGTCGGAATAAAATCAGACGCAAAACGCCGCGACTTAGCTTTGGCTTAACGCCGCAAACGCTATAATCGCGCATTTTCAAACGGAGGCGTTCGTGTTTAAGCGTCTGGTTGACGGCTACACCTTTCGGGTTATTATGCTGGTTTTTTTGGCGTTGATACTGCTTATTCCGCTTGGCTTAATCGTGGATATTGTCGAAGAGCGCGAAAATACGGCAAACCACGCCCGTAGCGACATTATGTCCTTGTGGGGCGGCGAGTTGATCGCGGCGGGACCTTTCGTCGCGCTTGAAGGCGCGAAACTAAAAGAGACGATTATCACAAACAACGGCGAGGAAAGACGGCGGGTTGAGTATGTCGATCCGTTTAAGCTGATTATCGCGCCCAAAGAGCTGCAAATCACGGGCGAGTTCAAAACCGAAACGCGCAGGCGCGGCATTTTTTCCGTCCCGCTGTTTTACGGCGAGCTGTCGTTCAAAGGCAGTTTTGATCCCGCGGCGGCGCTTGCTTCGATTGCGATTGCGCCGCAGGAGAAAATCAACGACGGCGCGACGCTTGCGTTTTTGCTTGGCGATCTGAAAGGAATCCGCAAAGTCATAAGCGCGAAACTCGGCGACAAAGAGCTGTTCTTTCAACCCGCGGGAACAAGCGTTTTGGCGCGCGGCGGCAAGGAGATCGTCGCGATCATCGACGATTTGCCAAAAGGCGAAACGAGTTTTGAAATCGTTTTGGAGATTCAAGGCGGCGAAAGAGCGCGATTTGCTCCGATCGGACAAAATACCCGCGCCGAAATCGCGTCCGATTGGAATTCGCCGTCGTTTCAGGGCGATTTTCTGCCCGCGCGATCAACGATTGAAAGCGACCGTTTTAGCGCGTCGTGGGAGATCAACTATCTAAGCCGCGACATTCCGCTTGCGTGGCGACAAAGCGGTGAAAGCGATATGTCGCTTTACGACGAGTTGCCGCTTTTTGGCGTCGATTTTTTTCGCGCAATCGACGCGTATGCGCTAAATACCCGCGCCGTGAAATACGCGATTTTGATACTGATCGTGCCGTTTTTGACGCTGTTTTTGCTTGAGATCGTCGCCAAAACGCGCGTTCATCCCGTGCCGTATATGCTGTGCGGGGTTGGAAACGCCGTTTTTTATCTGTTGCTTTTGTCGCTTTCGGAGCAGATTCCTTTTTACGCGGCGTACGTTGTCGCGGCTTTTGCCGTAACCGCAATGCTAACGCTATACGCCCGCGCTTTGTTGCCGTCCAAACGCGCTAGTTTGTTTATGGGTTTGGTCGCCGCCGTGGCGTATCTGATTCTTTACGCGCTCTTAAACGCCGAGAGCTACGCGCTACTGATCGGTTCGTTCGTAACCTTTGGCGTGATCGCGCTGATTATGTTCCTGACGCGCAATTTTGATTGGTATCGGCAAAACGAAACTTAACGCGCTTTTTTGCGTTTTGGCGCTTGCGATCGGCGCTTAAGCCAATTTGAAGGCAAGGAGTTTATGTGGGTTTTGTCAGAGTTTTCGCGACGATCATAGTCGCGTTTTCGGCGCTGTTTGCGGCAGGCGAAAATCCGTCGACGCTTGGTTTGGAAGTTGGCAAATCTACAATCGCGGACGCAAAGGCGAAATACAGCCTAAAATCAACGGGCATAAACCGCTACAGCGAAGGCGAGCAGTTTGAGATTGACGTTAGCGGCGTTAAGTTGGACGGCGCGACGAAAGCGTTTATTATTTTTGATAAAAACGGCAAACTTGCCGCTATTGTTATTGAGTT
>JAISMA010000048.1 GCA_031276985.1 Helicobacteraceae bacterium
AGCAACCTCGTTTTCGGGATAGCAGGACAACGTTCTCCATACTTTTGACATTTTGCCTCCAAAGCGCGTATCGCAAAGCGATTTTATCCGCTATTTAATTAGTTTGCGTAAGAGCGCGGCGTTGCGCGGCGCGTTTTTGGCGCTTTTTGGCACAATCAAAGAACGAAACAACGCAAACGATCGGGCGGAATAAAGCGAAATTAGCGGCGGGAGGTTAGATTGGCGACGGAGCGCAAACGCTACGAAATTGTCGGCGTGGTTCAAGGGGTCGGATTTCGCCCTTTTGTCTATCGGCTGGCAAACGAGCTTAACCTAAGCGGCAAGGTTTATAACGACGGCTTCGGCGCGATTGTCGAGGCGCAGGGCGAAAGCGCGGCGCTGGTAAGTTTTGAAAAAAGACTCGTCGCCGAAAAGCCCGCTTTGTCGATTATTTCGCGCGTTTCAAGCGCCGCGATCGCGCCGCAAAACGATTCGGCGTTTGAAATCGCGCCAAGTCAAAGCGGCGGGACGATTGCGGCGCGCATTCCGCCCGACGTGGCGATCTGCGAAAATTGCGAAAAGGAGCTTTTCGATCCCGCCGACCGCCGTTATTTGCATCCGTTCATCTCCTGCTCTCACTGCGGCGCGAGATACACGATCGCGCAAAATCTGCCCTACGATCGCGCAAACACCTCCATGAGCGCTTTCGCAATGTGCGACAAATGCAGGCGGGAGTATGAAAATCCCGCCGATCGCCGCTTCCACGCGCAGCCGATCGCGTGCAACGATTGCGGCTCAACACTGACGCTGTTAAACGCGGCGGGCAAAGCGGTCGCAGAAAAAAACGAGGCGATAGAGCAAGCCGCAAAAGCGATTGAAAACGGCGCGATTGTCGCGATCAAAGCGCTTGGCGGCTATCAACTGTGTTTGGACGCCAAAAACGACGCGGCGCTAAAAACGCTTAGAGATCGCAAAAATCGCCCGATTAAGCCTTTTGCCGCGCTGTTTCCTTCAATCGAGGCGATAGAAAAACAGGCGATTGTAACAAGCGCGGATCGCGATCTGCTGCTTTCAAACCGCCGCCCGATCGTGTTGCTTGACAAAAGCGCGTCGTACGATCTTAGCGATCTTGTCGCGCCGCAAATAAATCGGCTGGGCGCTATGCTGCCAAGCGCGCCGATTCAATATCTGCTACTCAAACGGCTTTCGCGCGCGCTAATCGCCACAAGCGCGAACGTTTCCGACGCGCCGATTATCGTCGATGAAACGGCGCTTTTTTCGACGCTGGGCGGCGTTTTCGACTTTGCGCTCGCGCATAACCGCGCCATTATCAACGCATGCGACGACAGCGTCGCGCAGACAATCGCCAATCAAACGATTATGATTCGCCGCGCAAGAGGTTTCGCGCCCGAAGCGCAGACGCTGCCGCATAAGCTAGGTCGCGGCGTTCTCGCGCTGGGCGCGCAGCAAAAAAGTACGATTGCGATCGGTTTTGATAAAAGCGCAATCGTAAGCCCGTATATCGGCGATCTGTTTTCAATCGACGCGATCGGCTATTTTGAGCGGACGGTCGCCGCGCTGAAACGGCTATATCGCTTTGAGCCGCAAAGCGTCGTTTGCGATTTGCACCCGCGCTATTTTTCAAGCGAATTTGCAAAAGCGCAAAACCTGCCGATAACGCGAGTTCAGCACCACCACGCGCACGCGCTCGCGGTTATGGCGGAATACGGACTGCCAAACGCGCTCGCGATTGCGTGGGACGGCTCCGGATACGGCGCGGACGGCGCTATTTGGGGCGGCGAGTTTTTGATCGCAAACTACGACGGCTTTGAGCGCGTAGCGCATATCAAACCGTTTGGCTTAATCGGCGGCGAGGCGGCGATCAAAGATCCAAAGCGCATAGCCGCGTCGCTGCTATTTGAGGCGCAAATCGACGGCGCGATCCTCTCCAAAAACTACGCGACAATGCTTTCAAAAGGGATAAATTCGCCGCTTTCAAGCTCGATTGGTCGGCTCTTTGACGGCGTGGCGTATCTCGGCGGCATTCAAACGCAATACGGCTTCGACGGGCAAAGCGGACTGATGATCGAGGCGCTGTTTGACGACAAAGAAAAGCGCGGCTATCCTTTCGAGGCGATTGGCGGCGTTATCGACTGCGCGCCAATGACGCGGGAAATTGTGAAAGGCGCGAAGCCAAGCGAGATCGCAAGCCGCTTTTTGAATACGCTTTGCGAGATCGCGGCGTTTGTCGCGGAGCCTTACGATCTGCCGATTGTTTTGTGCGGCGGCGTGTTTCAAAATAAAACGCTGGCTAATATGCTTTTGAATAAACTGCGAAAAAACGCGAAAAGCGTCTATCTGCCAGAACGATTTCCGCCAAACGACGGCGCGATCGCGCTTGGGCAGCTGGCGTATAAAAAGGAGTGAATTATGGACGAAACAATCAGATTTAGCGTGTCGCTACCAAAGGCGCTGTTGGACGCGCTTGATCAAAAAATCATCGCCAAAGGATACGATTCCAGAAGCGAATTTGTGCGCGATCTTATCCGCGAGCAGATCGCCGCCGAAAAATGGGAGGACGAGGCGGCGGAGGTGTTTGGCAATTTGACGCTTATTTACGATCATCATCAGCGCGAGTTAAACGCGAAAATGATCGACCTCGCGCACAACTCTGCGATGAATGTGATGTGTTCTACGCACGTTCATCTTGATCATTGCAATTGCATGGAGTCGATTATTCTCAAAGGCAAACCAAACGAAGTCGAAACGATCGCTACGCAAATCGGCGGGTTGCGCGGCGTTCGCCTCGCTAAACTAACCAGAGTCAGCCGCCTCGACCATTAACTTTCCGCCCTATCTTGCGCGGCGTTATCGACTAAAAGCCGCTTGATCGGCGCAATGCTCTTGCTTTCGCCCATTCGCCCGCGTAGATAATCGGGGATTTGTTTAATGTTTGTTATCGCGCCTTTTAGTCCTAAATGCTTTTCATAGCTTCGGTGAATATACTTTCCAGCCCATTCTTGATACGCTTCTTTGGACAAAATGCCGTCGTTCACCAAATCTTTGCTTAGATCGTCGATTGTCTTTTT
>JAISMA010000105.1 GCA_031276985.1 Helicobacteraceae bacterium
ATCGCAATTAGCGCTTTGTGCTCACACTTTTTCAAGCAACGTTTGCATCCCGTGCAATTATTTTCAATAGTGCGTAAAACCCTGTTTCTGCTCTTCTTATGACGATAAGTTGCGGCGCACAACCAAATAAAAATTACGCCGCCAATGATATATAACGCAGTCATCTTATTTACCCATTATCTATATAAACAAAAAACGCAAATATTATACAATAAAATACTTGTCAAGTCGCATTAAAACGTTTAATGGAGCTATGCATAACGTTTCGGTTGTTTATGACGTTTTTTTGCGGCTGATAAAAAAACGCATAATAGTTTCACGGCGCAAAAAAATGCGGCGTAGTTTTGGCGTGAGAATGAAGCGTAGCGCAAGATCAAAACCATTGCAGAAGTCGAACCGCCAATCTAGGCAAAATATAAACTGCTCTAATTATGCGCTGTTGTCGCGTAGACCATTATTCTTATTTATTATTCGCTGTAATTTTATGCTACGGTCTGGTAATAATTTTTTTAGTTCCTCAATGCTAAAATCTTTTAGGCATTTTGTATCGTTGCGTCTTTTTACGCCTTCAATTAAATATTCATCAATATAATTATCTTTATAAAAACAATCCCAAGGCAATATCCCAAAAAATGCTTTTATTATAATATCAAAATCCGTAGATTTGCCTTTATATAATCCAGATGTTTTTGATATATCATTCTTATAATCAGATATATTTTCATAATATATTTCTCTTTTTCCGATAATATTTAGTCCATAGTGTTTTATAGGATTTCCATTTGAGGTTGTAATTATAACCGGTTTATCTAACCTCATTGTTTCAAATTTCTTTTTTAATTCATCTTCAGTTTCAAAAAGATAATCAAAAAACGCTAATGTCCATTGTTTACTTGTGCTATTCTGTATTGTAAAAGCGCGACAAAAGACGCTAGAAGAGCATGCGAACTCGGCGAATGTAAAGCATTGCGGTATTTGGAAAGTAATAAATTATTGCGCGATTAACAACATAAATTGGCGGAGTTAATCGCGGCTTGCGAGAAATAAGAACGAGCATAAAAACGAAAGAGTTAGGAGAAGGCGGATTCGATTAACATGCAAAGCGTATGCCCTAAAAATATATGAATTTCTTGAATGCGCGGCGTATCGAAACTTGGCGCGATCAGGTTAATATCGCACAGCTCTTTCATTTTTCCGCCGTTTTTGCCGCTAAAGCCGATCGTAGCAGCGCCGATTTCGCGCCCTTTTTTCAGCGCCAAAAGCGCGTTTGGGCTCTCGCCGCTTGTGGATATGCCGATTAAAACGTCGCCTTTTTTTGCCAGCGCCTCCACTTGACGCTCAAAAACGCGATCGAAGCCGTAATCGTTGCCAATTGCCGTTAGCGCCGAAGTGTCGGTGGTCAGCGCGATCGCCGCAAGCGCTTCGCGCTCTTTTTTGTAGCGTCCCGTTAGTTCCGCGGCGATATGTTGCGCGTCGCCAGCGCTTCCGCCGTTGCCAAAAAGCAAGATTTTGCCGCCGTTTTTCAGCGCCTCGACGCAAAGTTTCGCCGCCCTCTCAAGCGGCTCGACAAGTTCGTCGGCAAGCGCGAAGCTCGTTTGGTGCGATTTGATCTCTTGTAAAATAAGCTCTTTCATGCCGCGCTCAAAAACTAATGCGAATGCCGATATAAGCCGCTTTGTTAAGCTCGTATTTCCAGCCCTCTTCGCGCCATTTGAGTTTGCGCCAGCCGCCGAAAACCATCCCGCCTTCAATCGGCTCGATTCCCGTCTCGAATCTCAACTCGTCGTAGCGATCGCACTCGCTAAAGCACAACGCCGTCGGCGCCATGTCGTAAAAAGCCGAGAGATGAGTTTTGATTGAAATCGGCAACGTGTAGATTAGCCCCACGCCAATCGGCGCGGCAAATGGATACTCGTCGCGGTCGCCCTCTTTTATTTGCGACGCGACGGCTTTAATCCCAACCTTGAACGCCAGCCCGTCCAGCGGCGTTAATCCGATTGCGTTAATGTGAAAGCCGCCCGTTACGCGCATTTTGTCGTATTCGTCCGCGCCGCGCAAAAAAACCGCGCCGTAATACAAACTCGCGTCCGCGCCGATTGGCGAAATCAGCTCGTAGCCAATCTCCAAATCCTCGTCGTTGACGTTTAACATAAACGACTGCTTTTGGGCAAACGCAACAATCGCGCACAAAAGAAATACAAATAGTTTGTTCATTTCGCTTTTCCGCTTGATAAAATTTTGGCGATCGCGCCGCTTGTGGATCGCCCTTCGACTAAATCGACCAAAACCGTTTTTTTGGCGTATTCGCTTCCAACCAGTTTTTCGCCTTTGTAGTCCGCGCCTTTGGTTAGCACGTCGGGTTTGACGGCTTTTATCAGCTCGATTGGCGTCGGATCGTCAAACGGCGCGACAAAATCCACAAACGCCAGCGCCGCAAGCATATAGGCGCGATCCTCTTCGCATACGATCGGACGGTTTTCGCCTTTGATAGCGCGGACGCTTTTGTCGCCGTTTAACCCCACGATTAGCAGATCGCCCAGCTCGCGACTTTTTCGCAGATACTCGACGTGTCCGCGATGAAGCAGGTCAAAACAGCCGTTTGTGAATACCACCTTGCGCCCGCTTTGACGCGCCTTTTGCGCCTCGTACGCCGCTTGCTCCGACGAGACGATCTTGCGTTGGCTTTGATTGATCGAATGGCGATATTCGTAAGCCAGCGCTTCGTCGATCGTAACCGTCGCGTTGCCGATTTTGGACACCGCGACGGCGGCGGCGACATTGGCAAAATGCGCCGCTTCCTCGATCGCGGCGTTCGCGCCCAGCGCGAAACCAAGCGCGGCTAACGCCGTATCGCCCGCGCCCGTAACGTCGTAAACCTCGCGCGCGCGCGTTGGAATATGCTCGCCCTTTTCGCCGCAAACCATCATGCCGTCTTCGGACAAAGTGATAATCGCGTAATCCAGCGACAGATCGCGCCTTAGCTTCGCTCCCGCCTCTTTCACGCTTTCAAGGCTCGGCAGATCGCGCCCCAAAGCCTCGCTTGCCTCTTTGCGGTTTGGCGTGATCAGCGTCGCGCCTTTGTATTTGGAATAATCAACGCCTTTTGGATCAATCAATACCTTTTTGCCTAGCGCCTTTGCGGTTTTGATCGTAAATTGCGTTAGCGAATCGGTCAATACTCCTTTGCCGTAATCGCTTAACAAAACTATGTCGACTTGCGGCATAACAGCCGCGATCGCGCTTTTTAACGCCTCTTCAGTCCGTTGCGAAATCGCCTCTTTGCTCTCGTCGTCAAAACGCACGATCTGCTGGCGCTGCGCCACGACGCGGGTTTTTCTGGAGGTTTTGCGCCCCGTTTGCGCGACGACGGCGCTTGCGTCCGCGCCGCCGTTTTCCAGCAGCGCCTTCAACTGCTCGCCGCTTTTGTCGTCTCCGATCGCGCCGCATACAAACGTCTTTGCGCCAAGCGAGAGCAGATTGCTCGCCACGTTGCCCGCGCCGCCTAAAACGACGCTCGTTTTTTCCACGTCGACGATCGGCACGGGCGCTTCGGGACTAACGCGGCTCGTTTTGCCCCACAGATAAACGTCAAGCATAAGATCGCCAACCGCCAAAACGCGCGGCGCGGCGTTTTTCAGCCTTATCACTTAATCTCCGACTCGTAAATCTTGACGATTTGAGGCGCGTACGCTCCTATGCCTTTTTCAAGACCAAACCGCGGCGCGTAGTCTAGTTCGGCTTTTGTCGTCGATATGTCCGCTTCGGTGTGCGTTTGGAAAAAATTCCACGGATTGTCTATGTATTCGACTTCCACATTGACTTCCAGCGTTTTTGTCAAGTTGCCGAAGATCTCGTTGTATTCTCTAGCCTCGCCGCTGCCCACGTTGTAAACGCCGCTTTTGTCGGCGCTTAGGGCTTTGATATTGGCTTGAATTACGTCTTCGATATATACAAAATCGCGTTTTTGCTCGCCCCATTTGAACAGTCTGGGACGTTTGCCGCTTAAGATCTGCAATCCAAGCTGCAAGATCATCGAGGCGGTTTTGCCTTTGTAGATTTCGCGCGGACCATAGACGTTGAAATATCTCAAACCGATAATCGTCATATTGTTTTCTTTGGCGAATCTTTCGGCTATGCGATCCATAGTCAGCTTGGAAAATCCGTATATGTTTTCGGGAGTTTCGCCCTCGCCGACTCTGTTCGGGGCGGGAGAGTTGCCGTACGTTCCCGCGCTGGAAGCGTAGACGACTTTCGCGCCGTGCGCTTTGGCGATTTTCAGCAGATCGCTAAAGGCGTTCGCGTTGACTTGAACCACGAGTTTTTGATCGCTTATCGTTGTGTCGGAGATTGCCGCCTCGTGAAAAATGTAGTCGAATTTGTAGTCGTTTAGCCGCGCAAGATCAAGCGGGTTGGCTATGTCGCCCGCGATCGTTTCGCCGTTGAAACCGCGAAGGTTCTTGAAATGTCCAAGCGCGAAAGCGTCGAAAACGACGACGCGCGCTCTTGGGTAGTTGTCTTGAACGTGGAAAGCCAGATTAGAGCCGATAAAGCCCGCGCCTCCCGTGATTAAAATCGTTTTGCCGTTGAGGTTGATGTCGGAGTATTTCATTCTGCCGCCTTTTTGAAATAAGCGATTGTATCCAATAGGTTTTTACAGACGCGCGCGCCTTCTATGTTTTGCGTCAAGTTCGCGTCGATTAACGCCAGATTTTTCACGCCCGCGCCGATCGCCGCAGTTATATCGCTTTGCTTATCGCCAATCATCCACGATATGGACGGATCGAGATTGTGATCTTTGATCGCTTGCAAAAACATTCCGCTTTTTGGCTTGCGGCAGTCGCAGTCGTCTTCGGGCGCGTGCGGGCAGTAATAAACGCCGCAGATCGTAACGCCGCGATCGAGAAAGGTTTTCAGCATTTGGCGGGTAAGCGTTTTGAACTCGTCTTCGCCGTATAAGCCGCGTCCTATGCCCGATTGGTTGGTAACGACGATTATCTTGTAGCCTTTCGCGGCGGCGTCGCGTAGCAGATCGAATATGCCGTCGCAAAAAACGAAGCGATCAAACGACGCGACGTATCCGTAATCGACGTTGATCACGCCGTCGCGATCAAGAAACAGCGCTTTGTTCATGCCTTGCCTTTGCCAAACTTAAACCGCATTTTACCGCCGTCGCCGCCAATACGCAAACGCGCCTCCGCGCTCAATCGCCGCGCTTGGAATTTTGGAATCAAGCGCTTGCGTTAAGCGTCGCTCGGCTATAATCCCGCCCTCTTTTGTCTGCCGCTTAAAAAGCGCGCGGCAAGGCTCTGTAGCTCAGTCGGTAGAGCAGCAGACTGAAAATCTGTGTGTCGGCAGTTCGATTCTGCCCGGAGCCACCACTTAATCAAATCCATTCATTGTTTTTCCGCCGCGCGCCGATGACGAGCCTTTGCGCACGCAACCGATCCGCAAATCTCTTAATATCGGCTTCCCCCCCTTCGCGGTTACGCCAAAATCGCCGATCGCTACGCGCATTTTTCTTTTCCCCTCATTGCCGCAAGGCGGGCATCTATTTCTTGAAAACAATCGCGGTTTAATGCCCTTAATCTTATCTCGATCACACCCTCGCGTCATTCCCGCGTAGTCGGGAATCCAAAAATCGCGAAGCGATGACGCGACTTCGTGGGACAATCGCCATTCACAAAGTTTTTTGACTTTTTATTTTTGGGCGCTCGTTTTCGCAGGTATGACGCTCGGCGCGATCAATGATTTAGGCATTTCGGTCGTCTTAAGTACTAGATTCCCGCCTTCGCGGGAATGACGCAAAGCGGGAGCGATCGGGCGCGGGAGGGGGAGCGAATGTTTTTGCGGTCGCGTCGTAGCTTTAGATTCAAAATTTGGCTACTATATACGCAAATCGCCAACAGAAGGAAGGTTTTATGGCGGAAGCGA
>JAISMA010000121.1 GCA_031276985.1 Helicobacteraceae bacterium
AACTTTGCGGCGGCTTATTACAACCGCGCGCTTACTTACCACAATTTAGGCGATCTAAACAAAGCGATTGGCGATTATACGCAAGCGATCGACATTGATCCAAAAGACGCAAAGGCTTACTACAATCGCGCAAACGCTTACGCAAAATTAGGCGACGCAAGCAAAGCGCTCGCCGATTATACGCAAGCGATCAAATTCAATCCAAAATTAGCGAACGCCTATAACAATCGCGCGGCAACTTATATCGTTTTGAACGATCCAAAAAGAGCTATAAAAGACGCGAAAAAAGCGTGCGAATTGGGCAATTGTAAAGTTTTGCGGTATTTGGAAAACAATAAATTATCGCGCGATTAACCGCATTCGCGTCGCCTTTTGCGCGAAAGAGGCGCGCAAAAAAACCTAACGCAGATCCTCAAAGCGATATAAATCGCGAGCGCGGCTTTACGAATTAGCGGTTTTACGAACATTTTACGCAAAACTGATCGCCCCTAGATAATAAGCGACTATATTTAATTAGCGCAAAAACGCGCAAATTCAACGCACAAGGAACGAACAATGACACGGTTAAACGCGAAGGCATTCGCGATCATAGCGGCGCTAAGCGCGATCGTTACGACGGCTCTTGCCGATACGATCTATCCGATCGACAGGGCGAGCGTGATCGAAAACGGCAGATTTGATTTCAAAGTCGAATTTGATAAGCAGATCAAAAGCGACGATTTCAGGATACTGATCAACGGCAAAGATTACGCGCGGGTCTTTGGCAAAAAAGGCGAGTTTATCGCCAACGAGGACGAGCTGGGCGCTTCTTCGCTTGTCGTCAGGGACGTTTTCTTGAAAAACGCGGGCGCGTACGCGGTAGAGGTCAAGGCGCTTGGCAAAACGACAAAAGTTAATTGGTCGGTATTCGCGCCGCAAAAACTGCCCAAAGCCAAAAACGTCATTTTGTTTATCGGCGACGGATTGTCGGTGGCGCACCGCACGGGAGCGCGAATCCTCTCAAAAGGCGTTAGCGAAGGCAGATTGAACGGGCGTTTGGCGACGGACGATTTTCCGTATATGGCGTTTATTGGCACGTCTGGCACGGATTCTATCGCCACGGACAGCGCAAACAGCATGAGCGCTTATATGACGGGGCATAAATCGGGCGTAAACGCGATGGGCGTTTATGTCAGCCGCGCCAAAGATTCGCTAAATCACCCTAAGCAAGAGACGTTAGGCGAGCTAATCCGCAGAACCTCAAGCAAATCGTTTGGCATTGTCAGCGACGCGGAGATCGAGGACGCGACGCCCGCGGCGGTCGTGTCGCACACGCGGCGCAGAGCGGACAAAAGCGCGATCGTCGGCATGCTCTACGATCTCAAACCCGACGTGATCTTAGGCGGCGGATCGGCGTATTTTCTGCCAAAATCCACGCTTGGATCGAAGCGCAAGGACGAAATCGACTACATCAAGAAGTTTCAGGACGACGGTTACGCGCTTGCGATCGACGCGGCGACGCTCAAAAAAACCGCGCCAAAGGCAAATCGACTGCTGGGGCTGTTTCACACGGGAAATATGGACGGCGTAATCGATCGCAAGATTCTCAAAAACGACGTAACCAAAAAGTTTCCAAACCAGCCCGATCTTACGGAAATGACAACGGCGGCGCTGGAAGTTTTGTCTAAAAACCGCGAAGGCTTTTTTCTGATGGTAGAAGGCGCGCTAATCGACAAAGCGACGCACCCGCTTGATTGGGAACGGGCGGTTTACGACACGATCGCCTTTGATAAATGCGTCGAAATCGCCAAAGCGTTCGCCGCGAAAAACCCCGATACGCTCATCATCGTAACGGGCGATCACACGCACGGCATCTCCATTATAGGCACGATCGACGATAGCAAAGCGGGCGACGATATGCGCGAAAAAGTGGGCGTATACGCCGACGCGGGCTTTCCAAACTACGAGGACAAAAACAAAGACGGCTATCCCGACACGCCCGCCGTTTCAAAGCGTTTGGCGGTTTTTGTGAGCAACTTTCCCGATCACTACGAAACCTTTCGCCCGAAACTAGACGCGCAATTTACGCCCGCGATCAAAAACGAGCGCGATCAATACGTGGCAAACGAGGCGTACAAAAACGTCGACGGCGCGGTTTTCCGCGAGGGCAATCTGCCGCGATCGGTCGATACGGGCGTGCATTCGGTGGACGATATGATCGTTCAGGCTACGGGACCGGGCGGCGAGGCGATCAGGGGTTACATGGACAACACGGAGCTGTTTAGGGTGATCGCCGACGCGCTTGCGCTGGGCAATGAAAAGCGCTAACGCCGCTAGAGCGATCTTTTGCGCGGCGGCGTTTTGCGCCGTTTGCGCCTTCGGATCGCAACCGATCGGGTTTGACGAGCTTTACGGCGAAGTCGGCGTTTTGGGGCTTTCGTTTTCGGACAAGGTCAAATCGCTTGCGGGCAAAAAGGTGTTCATCGACGGCTTTATGGCGCCTCCGCTCAAGGCGAAAGCCAATTTTTTCGTGCTGACAAAACAACCCATGGCGCTCTGCCCGTTTTGCTCCACCGACGCCGACTGGCCTTCCGACATTGTGGTCGTCTATCTGGCGAAGGCGCAAACCTTTACGCAAAACAACGCCGTAATCCGCGCCGAAGGCGTGCTGGAATACGGCTCATGGACGGACGATCAAAGCGGTTTTGTCTCGCAGCTTCGCCTGAAAGAGGCGACATTCTGGACGCTTAAATGATCGCGCTTACAAAGGCGACGGTTAGCTTCGACAATCAGATTGTCTTGCGCGTGAAATCGCTAACGATCGCCAAAGGCGCGAAGATTGCGATCGTAGGCGAATCGGGAAGCGGCAAAAGCACGCTGTTAAACGTTTTGTGCGCTCTTGAGCGAACCTCTTGCGGCGAACTGCGCTGGAACGAAACGGTCGTAAGTCGCATGGGCGAATTGGAGCGCGATCGCTTCAGAGGCGAAAAGGTCGGGCTTGTTATGCAGGATTTTTATCTCTATTCGGGACTTAACGCGCTGGAAAACGTCCTGCTTCCCTCCGCGTTTCGCTCTTGGCTTGTCGACGATAGAACAAAAAATCGCGCCCGTTATCTGCTGGATCGTTTGGGCGTGAAGGCTAATCGGCGCGTGGAAACCCTTTCGCGCGGCGAGAAACAGCGAACCGCAATCGCAAGAGCGTTGCTACGCAAGCCCGAAGCGATTATCGCCGACGAGCCTACCGCAAGCCTCGATTCGCAAAGCGCCGACGAAGCCGTAAAAGCGTTGCTTGATCTTGCGGACGAAATCGGTTGCGCGATTGTGTGCGCCTCGCACGATAAGGCGCTCATCGCAAAAATGGATCATAGGCTGAAGCTAAAAAAGGGCGAGATGATCGAGGCGGATTTCAGATGCTGAAACTGCTGTGGGTTGATTTTCGGCATTCGGCGTTGGCGATGGCGGCTATCGCGGTTTTGATTGCCGCGGCAATCGCGCTAACGCCGTTTATCGCGCTGACGGAACAGGCGCTAAAAGAGGGCGGCGCGAAAGCGGCGGAACGCTTCGATCTGATCGTTGGCGGCGCGCAGGGTGAAACGCAGCTGACGCTCTCCGTCGTATTTTTGGATCGCGCCGTACTGCCTTTGATGAGCGGCGAAATCTACGAGGCAATCGCCAAAAATCCGCTGGCGGAACGCGCCGCGCCCGTAGCGTTTGGCGATTACTACGACGATATGCCCGTGATCGGCACGACGACGGATATGTTTGCAAGCGGGCGCGTGTCTTTGGGCAGAGCGTTTGAAAACGAGCGCGAAGCGGTGGCGGGCGCGAAAACGGGACTGAAAATCGGCGATCGCTTCACGCCCATTCACGGCTCAATCGGGCAATCCGACGCGCATATTCACGAGGGCGTTTTCTACCATGTCGTTGGAATCGCCTCGTTTGGCGACGCGTGGGATCGGGCGATAATGGTTTCTATAGAATCAATCTGGAACGCGCACGGAATGGGGAGATCGTTTGGATCGTATCCCGCCGTTTTCGGTCGCGGCGGCGTTCCGCCCGTTTCAGCCGTCGTCGTCAAACCCAAGACAATCGCGGGCGCTTACGAGCTTCGATCGGCGTATAAAAGGGGCGAAACGCAGGCGGTTTTCGCGGCGGAAACGCTTGCCAAATTGTACGGCATGCTAGGCGACATAAGCGAGGCGTTAGGAAAAATAGCTTTCGCGGCGCAGATTTTCGCGGCTGTGGTCGCCGCTGCCGCCGCGATGATTTACATTAGGCTTAAACGGCGACAGATCGCGGTTTTGCGGGCGTTTGGCGCAGACGCGAGGCGCATATTTCTGGTTATTTTCGCGCAGATGACGATTTTGGGCGCGTTTGCGGCGGCGCTGGGCGTTGCGATCGGATACGCGGCGGCGACGCTTGCCTCAAGCGCGATCGCCGCTTCGCGCGGGTTTGAGGCCGTCGCGAGATTGGCGGATTTGGATAGCGCCGCCGTTTTAACGCCGCTTGCAATATTGCAAATCGCGCTGGCGATTGCGTGCGCCTTTTCGTTTCGGTATTCCGCCGCGCACTACTTGAAACACAATTTCTAACGCCGCTTGCCATATTGCAAATCGCGCTGGCGATTGCGCGCGCTTTTTCGTTTCGATATTCCGCCGCGCGCTATTTGAAACGCAATTTCTAACGCCGCTTGCCATATTGCAGATCGCGTTGGCGATCGCGTGCGCCTTTTCGTTTAGATATTCCGCCGCGCGCTATTTGAAACGCAATTTCTAACGGTTTGCGAGCTTGAATAAAAATAGAACAGCGTTTGTTTTGCCGCAAATAACCCGATCGATCGCGCCCCAATCGCCCCTTCGCATTCCCGCCTCCTTCGTCCCCGCCATTCCCGCGAAGCGGGTGTCCAAACATTGCGAAGCAATAACAAGGACAATCGATCCGCGATTTCCAAATACTAGATTCTTGCTTTCGCGGGAATGACAATTAAGTTTGCGCGAAGGGTTTATGGCAACACGAAACGCTACGGGTTTTGGATTTGGATACCAGCTTTCGCGGAAACGAACGGAGGGAGCGCGGGAATGACGTTAAGGTAACGCAGCGAATGTTTTGGCTTTTTATTTTCTGGATACCGGCGAAGGCGGGAATGACGAGAGAATAAGGTTAAAAGCCTTGACGATTTAGCATGTGAATTGCGATCGCCCCACATACCAATTTTCTGCATCTCTCGCAACTTAAAGGTTTGCGCGTTTCGTCAGTTTGGCGCGAATGCGAGAAATATCGCGGAAGTTTGCGGCGGAGATCGTAGCCGCAAAGAGCGTGAAAACAAAATGCGGCGCGGGCAAAAGTCCAAACAATCGCCAACATTCAAGAAGAAATCTCGCCCGCGAAAAATTAACGATAACAATCGACAGCGGACGAGAACGAATCTCGCCCGCGAAAAATTAACGTTTGGAAAACTGCGGACTGCGGCGCGCTTTGTGTTTGCCGTATTTTTTGCGTTCCACCACGCGAGAGTCGCGGGTGAGCAAGCCGTACGGCTTCAAAACGGGACGAAAACTCGTCTCGAAAAGCGCCAGCGCTTTGCTGATTCCGTGCCTAAGCGCGTCGGCTTGCGCGGAATAGCCGCCTCCAAGCGCGTTAGCCGTAATATCGACGGCGCTTTCTTGCTTCGTCAGACGAAGCGGCTGTAACACGCGCATTTTGATCGCTTCGTGTCCGCCAAGCCACGTATCCAAACTCGCGCCGTTGATTAGCAGTTTGCCCGATCCTGGCGCAAGCCAGACTTTGGCAATGGCGGTCTTTCGTTTGCCTGTGGCGTAGATTTTTTCGGGTTTTTTTTGCGCTTTTTTCGTAGCCATTTTTAACCTTTAATTTGCGCGGTGTGCGGGTGTTCGCCGCCGCTGTATACTTTGAGCTTTTTGAGCTGTTCGCGTCCCAGATGATTTTTCGGCAACATGCCGCGAGTTGCGAGTTTGAAGAGCTTTTCGGGGTTTTTCGCCAGCAATTCGGAAGTTTTTTCGCTTCTAACGTGTCCCGTCCAGCCCGTGTGTCTGAAATACTCCTTGTCAAGTTTGCGTTCTCGACTGATACGCACTTGCGAAGCGTTGATTACGACGATAAAATCGCCGCAGTCGACATGCGGAGTAAAGCCCGGTTTGTGTTTGCCGCGCAATTTAACGGCGATCTCGCCAATCAGACGACCGAAAGGTTTATCTTTCGCGTCGATCAGCAACCAATCGCGTTGAACCGTCGCGGGATTCAAGCTTGTAGTTAGCCTGCTCATTTGCTTTCCTTTTCAAAATTAGCGCGTAATTGTAGCGACCCAACCTTAAATCTCGCTTGTTTTAAGTTTCGTTAAAGGCTTTTTGCGGTCGTTAAACCCTTCAAAACGTCATTGTCGCGCCGACGAATTTCATCGGCGCGATCGTTTGGGTAGCGCGGATTACTTGCTAAGAACAATATCGTCGATAGCCAGAATCGACGAATATATATCGTCGCCAACGTCGCTTACCGTAAAAATGATATACGCGGGGTAACCAACGTCTATATCGGATATGCTATACGGCGTCCAGCCAAGCTGACCGGCGAAAATATCGCCGTCATCCGGCATGCTTAAACCGCCGCTGTATCCATTGCCTAGATTGCCGATTTGATTTATGGAAGTTATGGACTTTGAGATTGCGCCTTTTGGTCCATATATGGTGATCACGACTCCGTCGTTGAACTCGCTATTAACCCATTCGTTAAATTCGGCGGAGATAAAATCGTAATGCAGGGCAACGGCGCTGAAATTGTGATTTATGGGTCCCAGCTTTAAGAAACTTGATTTATGCGCGATCGCGGGCGCTCCCGAAAGAATCCCGTATCCGGACGATATGGCGGCAAACTTTGAGCCGCTCTTAGGCGCGAGCGTGCCGTTTGCCGTCATAGTTTTACCGTCTCCGATATATTCCGCGCCGTCATTGTTTTGCTCAAACCCCCAATTCGATTCGACAAACTCTTTGCCCGACGATCCTCCCGCCTTGAATTTGATCTTGTAGTCGTTTTCCATCTCGTTGCCGCACTTGTCTTGAAGCCCTTTTTTGAACTCGACAACGACGAGGGCGTTCTCCGGATATGGTTTCGACGGCATAAAGGTCAAGACCGCTCTATATTTTCCTTCGGGAAGTAACGTAGAGCTTATCGCGATCGTTCCGTATATCTTGACGCCGTTAGCCGTTACGACGATATTGTCGGCGATCGCGCCGCTGTAGATTACGTCGTCAAAAAAGAGGATGATCGGCGAGTTTGACGACCACGTCGGAGTGGAAGCGTCTTTGATTTCAGCCGAAAGCGGCTTTGCTTGCCGCGTAGATTCGCGTTCGCTACGCGCCGATTTGACGCTTGTCGCATAAAGCGAAGTTGGCTCTGTATACTCGGGGATTATTTGGAGAATTTCAAGCGGGTCGTTTTCGTAGTCCGCGCCCGATTGAACCAGAGAGCTTACGCTGCCAACGCCGTCGCTTGTAACGCTAAAACTTGTCGCGTCGCCGCTTGGCGGACTTGACGGGCTGTCGCTTCCGCCGCCGCTAGAGTTGCAACCCGAAAGGCTAAAAAGCGCCGTTAAAGCGCCAACCAGAGAGAGAGAGAGAGAGAGAAACGCTTCGCGTTCATAAACCTCGTCATCGTCGCTCCTTTCTTGTGCTGTGAATTTTGCGCGCAATTATACAGATCGCAAGATAAAATACCAATTTGCCTTTCCTAACGTCAAGGCGCATAGGGCAAAGCGAAAACTTGACAAGGCTAGACTAAAGTTGTATAATTAAATTAGCAAAGTTTGGCAGCGAGTGATAAATTACCACGAAAGAAAGGAGATTGTATGCGGGCGAAAACGCGCCAAGAGATACTAAACGCCGTCGTCTATAGCTACGTTCAAAACCCGCAGCCAATCGGTTCTATGCAACTGAAAGAGGCGACCAACGCGCCGCTTAGCGCCGCGACGATTCGCAACTATTTCAGGCGGCTGGTGGAAGAGGGCTTTTTGACGCAGCTTCACAGTAGCGGCGGGCGCATTCCCACCGATCTGGCGCTTAAAAGTTACTGGCTTTCGGCGATCGATCCCAACGACGCGCGAGCGATCGACGAGGAGGCGATCGAAAACGCCGCGCGCGCCTACGGGCTTTACGCCCTGCTTGCCATGCGAGAGCCAAACCGCCTGCTGGAAGTTACGAAAAGCCGTCTGGGGCGGATTCTCGCCGCGTTTGAGTTTGGCGAGACGGCGCTTGGCGCGAACGCGGCGATCGAGCGGCTGTTGAACGAATTTTGCGGTTACGACATAACCGATCTGATCGAGATCGCCAAAAGCAACCGTATCGACGCGCTTTACAACGCTTTGCTTGAGATTGAGCTTAGTCGCGTCAAGCGCTACAACGCCGATGCGCTTATCGATTACGCGCGCGCCTTGAGCTTTGATTTTGATCGCCTCTACAGCGGCGCGATCGCCGCGCAGATGAGCGCGCAACTGCTGTTTGATTCGCCCGCCATGATCGTGGCGCAAAAGGTAACAAAGCGCCAAAAACCCGCGCTGCTTGTCGCTTTCGGGGTGATGAACAGGGATTTTCTAGGGTTTATCAACCATATAAAAAAGGAGGATTAGTGAACGACGAAACGGCGCAGAAAACGCAAGAACAACAGGCGCAAGAGGCGGCGGACGCCCAAAGCCCAGAAACGCTTGAAGCCGCGCAAACGGGCGAGATCGGCGAGCCAAGCGAGCCTTGCGCGGAGGATTTTGAAGCCAAATATAACGAGGCGCAGGATCGCTATCTAAGAGCCTACGCGGAGTTTGAAAACATAAAAAAACGGCTGGAAAAAGAGAAATATCAGGCGATCGATTACGCGAGCGAAGGGTTTGCCAAAGACCTTTTGCCCGTGATCGACGCGCTGGAAATGGCGCTAAAAATCGATCAGAGCGATCACTTCGAGCAACTAAAAGAGGGCGTCAATCTGACCAAAGCGGCGCTAATCAAGGCGTTTGAAAAGCACGGCGTGTTGCCCGTAACGCATGAAAACGGCTTTGATCCCGCGTTGCACGAGGCGATCATGCAGGTAAACGACGAGACGCTGGAGGAAAACGCTATCGCGCAGGCGCTTCAACAAGGCTGGCGCTACAAAGAAAGATTGTTGCGCCCGTCGCTGGTTTCAGTAAATAAAAGGAGTTAAAGATGAGCAAAGTATTAGGTATCGACTTAGGCACGACCAATTCGTGCATGGGAGTTTTTGAAGCGGGTGAAACAAAGATCATTCCGAACAAAGAGGGCAAAAACACTACGCCAAGCGTCGTGGCTTTTACCGATAAAGGCGAGGTTTTGGTGGGCGATAGCGCCAAGCGTCAGGCGATCACCAATCCGAAAAAGACGATCTATTCGATCAAGCGGATTATGGGCTTGATGATGAACGAGCAAAACGCCAAAAGCGCGCAAGCCAAAGTCAGCTACAGCATCGTCGATAAAGGCGGCGCGTGCGCGATCGACGTCGACGGCAAAATCTACACGCCGCAGGAGATCTCGGCGAAGGTGCTAATGAAGCTCAAAAAAGACGCGGAGGACTTTCTGGGCGAGACGATTACCGACGCGGTGATCACCGTTCCCGCCTATTTCAACGACGCGCAGCGCAAAGCGACCAAAGAGGCGGGCGTGATCGCGGGACTGAACGTGCTTAGAATCATCAACGAGCCGACCGCCGCGTCGCTTGCCTACGGGCTTGACAAGCAAAAAGCCGAAAAAATTCTGGTCTATGACTTGGGCGGCGGCACGTTCGACGTAACCGTGCTTGACGTGGGCGACGGCGTTTTCGAGGTGCTATCCACGGACGGCAACGCCTTTTTGGGCGGCGACGACTTCGATAACCGCATTATCGATTGGCTTGCCGAAGAGTTCAAAAAAGAAAACGGCATAGAGCTGAAAAACGACAAAATGGCGCTTCAACGACTCAAAGACGCCGCTGAAAACGCGAAAAAAGAGCTGTCCGGCGCGACGGAAACCGAGATCAATCTGCCGTTTATCACCGCCGACGCGACGGGACCAAAGCACCTCGTGGTCAAACTCTCCCGCGCCAAATTCGAGTCGATGATCGACGATCAGATCGCGGAAACGCTAACGCACATTAAAACCGCGCTCAAAGACGCGGGCATTGGCAAAGAGGCGATCAACGAGGTCGTTATGGTGGGCGGCTCAACGCGCATTCCAAAGGCGCAGGAGGTGGTCAGGAGCTTCTTTGGCAAAGAGCTTCACAAGGGCGTAAATCCCGACGAGGTCGTCGCGGCGGGCGCGGCGATTCAAGGCGGCGTGTTGCGCGGCGACGTGAAAGACGTGCTGCTTTTGGACGTAACGCCGCTTTCGCTTGGCATAGAAACGCTAGGCGGCGTGATGACGAAGCTAATAGAAAAAGGCACGACGATCCCCGTCAAAAAATCGCAGGTGTTCAGCACCGCCGACGACAATCAGCCCGCCGTGAGCATACACGTGTTGCAGGGCGAGCGCGAATTTAGCCGCGACAACAAATCGCTTGGCATGTTCGAGCTTTCGGGCATTCCAGCCGCGCCGCGCGGAGTGCCGCAGATCGAGGTTACGTTCGACATCGACGCAAACGGCATTCTAAACGTCAGCGCCAAAGACAAAGGCACGGGCAAAGAGAACAAAATCACCATCACGGGATCGTCGGGATTGAGCGAGGACGAGATTAGCCGCATGGTCAAGGAAGCCGAAGCCAACCGCGAGGCGGACAGGAAGCGCAAAGAGATCGTCGAGGCG
>JAISMA010000127.1 GCA_031276985.1 Helicobacteraceae bacterium
TTGTACGCCATTGCGATAAACAGCAGAATAAACACAATTGCCGCCGCAACGATAATGCCCCACATTGAGCCCTCCTAATTTTGACCGCGCTTATTCTGACACGCGCGCGCTTAGTTTACGTAGCGAAAGCGCTTCAAGCGATGCATAAAATGACAGAATGGGCGATTGCGGGGCGTTTATAGTCCCATTTTGCCCGGATTTAGGATATTGTTTGGGTCGATCGCGTTTTTTATGGTTCTAAAAAAATTCATTTCGCTTTGACTGAACGCCATGTTCATAAACGGCGCTTTGCTAACGCCTATTCCATGCTCGCCGCTAAGCGTGCCTTCAAGATCGACCGCCGCCTCGAAGATGTCTCGCACGGCTTTTTCGGCGTTGTGATAACGTACCATGTCTTGTCTGTTTGTCATAACATTGACATGCACGTTTCCGTCGCCCGTATGCCCAAAGCATGGAATTTGATGATCGTATTTCTCGCCGATTGCGGTTATGCGTTTTAATAGTTCGGGCAACGCGCTTCTTGGCACGGTTATATCTTCGTTTAGCTTGGTTGGACCATAAACTTTTAAGCTCTGGCTGGCGTTTCTACGGGCAAACCATATAGCGTCGCGTTCCATATCGTTTTTTGCGACAAAAAAAGCGCCGCAACCGTTTTCTTTGAACACTTGTTGCAATGTTTCTATCTGCCACAAAATATCGGCTTCTACGTTGCCGTCCACTTCTGTTATGAGTAACGCGCCCGCGTCGATTGGCAAGCCTTTTTTATATGCAGTTTCCACCGCTTTTATTGTGAGATTATCTAAAAACTCCATTGCCACCGGCGTTACGCCGTTTATAAACGATTTATAAGTCGCGCTCATCGCCGCCGCTACGCTTGAAAAAACTCCCATTGCCGTTAGCGTTAATTTCGGTTTTGGCAGTAGTTTTAGCGTTATTTCCGTGATAACCGCGAGAGTGCCTTCGGAAGCGCACAAAAGTCCCGCGACGTTGTAGCCCGCCACGTCTTTAATAGTTTTTTTGCCCGCGCGAATTAGCTCGCCGTTTGGCAGTACGGCTCTTAACGCAAGCACGAAGTTTTTTGTTATGCCGTATTTTGCGGCGCGCATTCCTCCCGCGTTTTCGCTTACGTTTCCGCCGATCGTGCTGTAATCTTGACTTGCGGGATCGGGCGGATAAAACAGTCCATGCGCTTCGACCGCGTTTTGTAGATCTTTATTTATTACCGCAGGTTGAACTCGCGCCAGCATATTTTCAAAATCTATTTCCAAAATTTTGTTCATATGCTTTTCAAGCGCTAAAACCGCGCCGCCTTGCGCGCTTAACGATCCGCCCGTAAAACCGCTTCCAGCGCCGCGAGGCGTTATGGGGATTTTGTGCTGGTTAGCGTACTTTAAGATTGCTTGCACGTCCGCTTCGTTTCTTGGAAAAATTACCGCATCCGGAAGAAAAGTTTGGCGCGTCGCGTCGTAGGAATAAGCTTGACGATGTGGTTGATCTATATAGCAGTTGTCTGAGCCGACGATTCGCGAGAACGCTTCATAATGATTCTTGAAGGTCATTAGAACTCCTTTATAAGTCGTTTGTAATATGCGTCAAACGCGATGTTTTGATCGCTTTTTACGCCTAAACGATTGAAAAACGGCAACGCCGATTTGGAGTTTGCGCCTTCGCCTGATAAAACCTCAATCGCCGCGAAAGTTTGGCAATCTACTAAATAATCGCCGTCGTTAAACGCGAAAACAATTGTTCCGACAAGATAACGATTGCAAAACTCCTGAAAATCGCTAATTTCCGGCTCGGTTTTATCCTCTTTTGCAAGTTGATGAGCAAGCAGATCGGGGTGCATAAAGTTTAGATCGGGGCGTTTTGATTGCGCGCGCACTAAACGATCGACGTTTGGCGCGATTGCGATCGCGTTTTTTCCTAGCGGCGCAAATAGCGCTTTGTCGCCTTTGCGAACGGGGAGCGTAAGCGTTGGAATCGAGTTTTGATCGTAAAGCGTAAAAGGCTCGCATTTTAGCTGCGCCGACGATGCGTCCGCGCTTATAGTCGCGCATTTAGCGCTTATCGTTTCGCCGCCGTCGTATTCGTAAATAACAATCGCGCTCATGCCCGCCTTTGCGCCATTTATGGCGGCTTTTACTTCGCCGCGATCGACGGAAACAATTTTGCCTTCCACGCTTGCAAACGCGGTTATTGTAAGCGCCAAAATTAAATGTAAAATTCGTATCAAAGTTGTTCCTTTATTTACCTGTAAAGATAATAATTTAGCTTAGTTCCGCGATCGCTTTGGACGAAATCAAACGCCGCGACTTTATCGTCGTATTCGATATTGACGCTTAACTCTTTTTCGCTCTTCCAATAATAACCGATCGTCAGTTTTTCCGTAATTCGATCGAGCGTATTTTCGCCCGCTATAAGCTCTACGCGCAGGTTTTTATAACCGTCGTCGTTTGGATATTGAGATAATATCTCGTTTCTAAAACTTTTATACGCTTCGATTGCGCGATGATGAGCGTAAAAACATGCGTAACTAAACGCATAACCCGTTTCAATATCGCTATGGTTGAATTTTTCGCATTTTGCGCCCAAAAAATTATCGTCCGCGAAAACGACGCAAAACGCCGCCAAAAACGCGCACAAAAACCGCGATAATCTAAAATCGATCATTTCAGCTCCTTTTTGGCAAATTGGCAAAATCACGCCGCCAAAACGCGAATTATAACCGATTTTGGCTGTTTGTTCGTCGCCTGTTGCGAGAGAAAAGCGGCGATCAATTTTTAAGCGCCGATTTTACGCGAAATCGGGTAATCTATCCGCAAAAAAAGGAATGCCATGCAAGATCGAGCCGCAATCGTATCGCAATTGCTCTCGCGTCCCGCTTCCTCTGAAGCGTTAGCCGATCCAAATCGCTTGATTTTGGCGAGTCTGATCGCGGGACGATTTTTGGGCGAGGGCGCGCTTGACGCTTCGCTTGGACTGGATCAAAAAAACCTTGACGATCTATGGTCGAGCTACTTTCGCGGACGCAAATTGGAGTTGCCCGATCAAGCGACGGACGAACTTTTGGAGCGTCAAGATTTGGCAAAGCTGTTGCTATCGTATCGCGCCTGTAGATTTGCGTCCGAAATCTGGCTTGCCGCGATAACGGCGCAAGCGTGCGCGGGCAAAAGGCATTTGTGGCGCGATCTTGGTCTGGCAAGCCGCGCCGAACTTAGCGCTTTACTTTTCAACGCTTTTCCCGAATTCGCCAAACAAAATACGGGCGATATGCGCTGGAAAAAGTTTTTATATCGGCTTTATTGCATTAGCGAGGGGATATATGTTTGCCCTTCGCCCTCGTGCGCCGAATGCGGCGATCGCGATCGCTGTTTCGCGCCCGAAACCGATTAACGAGGTAACGCTAAAAAGTAGCCGCAAGCGATCAACGGAGATCGCGTTGCGATCTCGCGCTAACGCTAATCGGATTCGCGTTTTTTTGGTTTTCTTCCGTTTGTAAGATACATATATATCGCAAGTCCAACAAGCAACGTAGTAACCGCGCAAACAAGATAAACGGCGTATATAATTTGCTCCGTTTCGTCTCTGGCGGCAAACTTAAATACAAACATCAGAGCCTCGATCGCAAGCGCTATTACGATCGAGCCTAGAAATCTTACCATGGTCTTATGTATGTCGCTGTTTTTTTCGTTTTTGCTGTAACCTAGCACCTCTTCTTCAAATATAGTTTTGACAAGATCGAAAATAGCCAATGAAAGCGTTAATAAGATTGTGGATTTGAACATATCCTCGGTGTTTATGTTAGTAGGGCTAATGCCATGCAGAAAAAAGTTTTCAATCCCGTGCATAAAAACGACGGCAGCCACCATAAGCAACGCGAAGGCAAAGAGCGAATAAACGATTTTTGAAAAAGCGGTAAATAGGCGATCGAGCTTTGTGGTTTGGCATATTTTTATGATATTTGTAAGCGACACGTCAATGCATATAACATACAGCAGAGTGCCGCTTTCATTGTATAGCGGAAAACTAGCCGTTACGCATAGATCATTGGTTAAACTAGAAGGATATGGATCGGTTAATATGCAGCGCTTTTCTTTTACGGCGCGGTAGTAATAGGCTTTTGAGTTTCTAGAGCTTCCTTTGCCTACGCGAAATTGCGGATCATTTGAGATATTATCTATTATCTGCTTGCCTTTTGGATCAAGCACGTATATAGCGTCAAAACTATTTACTTCATGAGCGATTTTGTCTAGTTGAACAAGCACGCTTTCAAGTACTGGTTCAGGCATTCGGTTATGCAAATTGCGCGTAAAAAGATAGGTTAAATACGCTCTTGCCTGATACCTGATTTCGGCAAACCGCCTAATTTCTTTAATAATCATTCGCGTTCCTTTCGCAAAAAAGAATTGGCGATCTTAGCGCTTTTAGGCTTATTTGCCAACCGCCGCGTATCAATTCGCGTTTTGCAAACGATTATTTTCTTGAAGTTTGACCGTTCCGTCGGCGGGATCGTAAAGCCAATATCTGCCTATATGCAATTCGCAACCCGTATGGGAGATGTTATTTGTGGCGGGTCCCGTTATTTTAGTTTTGTCGTCTAGCGCTTGCGTCTTCCAACCCTCTCTCGTTTCAGAATCTAATACTAACGCTAACGCCGTAGTTCCTCTTTGGAGATCGCTATCATTTGAGTTTTGCGCCGCGATCGGTTTATCCCAAGATTCGATACTTAAAGCGGTCGGATAGCCGCTTATATCATTTGAACTATGCTTGCGTTTGGCGCTTAAGAGCGTTACCAAATAAGATTTGCCTTGTTTATCAAAAATTGTTATGTTTGTATCATTCGTCGCTTTAACCAAAAAACCAACGCGAATCGCAGGCAATGACGAGCGAATAGAACGGACGCCTTTTTTTTCTTGAGGTATGGATAGAATATTTTCATAAGGCGGCAATTTCAAATCGAGCAACGTTTGTTTAATGGTCTCTCTAATGTTGAAAGAGATTATATCTATATCGGGATCGATTTTGGCTGCTTCGCTAAAAATATCGTCGGCAGTTTTTCCGTTAAAAAAACTTAACGCCTCTTTGCGTTTAGCGGATGCCGCGTTATCAATTGCTTCATTGAAACGTTTTTGTTCTTCTTTTACAAGCATTTCTTTAGCAAAAAGTTCGGCGCTAAACGCCAAACGCGTTGCGTATTCATTAGAGTATTTTGATCTCAAAACAAATTTGAATATAGCGCTAAATCGTTGCCCTTCATTTTCGTCGGAAAATTCCTCCGCGATTTTTTGCGCCGAATCCATTAGCGCTTCCTCGCTGCTACCGTCTAATTTCAACGGGTTATCGTAAAGCGCTAAAAATAACGCGATAGCAATAACAAATGCGTAAATCGCAAAACTCGTCGTATTGTTTTTATCGCTTTTCATAGCCCATAACCCTTTTCTTTTGTTGTTGTCCTAAAGAGATTCGGCGAGTTTTTTTAGCTCTCGTTCAAACGAGGCGACATTGGTTTCCATACGCCATTTTATATTACCGCCGATCGCCCTAAAAGCCTTTTCTTGCGCGTCTATCGCTACTTGTTCCAAAAGGCGCGGATTTTCACTTTTTGCTTCAATGATTAAATGCAATTCTATTTTTTCATCATTTCCAATAGCGTAGACAAAATCGGGGCTAGTAGCGCCTCCCGTATATGTCGGCAACATAATACTTTTCTTTGGTAGTTTGCCATAAACCACGATATCTCTAGGCGGTTTAACCTTTAATATCTCTAATTCCAGATCGCTATCGTACGCGATAATATTTTCGTAAAGATAGCGATCCAAATCTACGATTCTTCTGTCGGCGGTTTTTGTTCCAATAACGCCTTGTTTTAATTCGTCCATGAACTCTCCATTTTCCGCAAATATGCTTGTACGCGCGGAATAATCAAGCGAAGAATAATTAAATTTCTGCCTGAATATCTCGGCGAACTTCGTTTCAAAGCGTTTGACTATGTTGTCTAGCGTTTGCGTATTAAATAATTCGTTTGGAGTTTTCTTGTTTACGCGGGCGACGATTAGCGCTTTATGAAGCGATGGAATCGGCAGACAAGTTTGCTTATTTAACCGTTTGAGAAATTCGCCGTATGGAATAATGCCTAGATCGCTTTTTGCGCTTGAGTATCCGCCTTTTTCTAAAGAGATACTATCTTTATCGGCGTATAAAAACGTATCAACGATCTCTATTGAAGGCTCTACGAATAGATCGTCGATAGCAAATATAGTTTTGAGCGCGTTTTCTAGTTCGTTATTGTCGACTTTTTCAAAACGTAGCATATAGCGTTTTTTTACTGTATCCCAAAGCTCTTTTAACTTGCTAAAATTACTTTTGTTTAGGCGCACATTTTCTTTTTGCGGCAAATCTTGATTGGTGATTTTGCCGTCTTTTACTTTTATTCCGCTATCGTCGGGCAGAAGCGCAAAAAATCTGTCTATGTCAAGAATATTTTTATCGCGATCTATGATTTTATTGCTCAATAAATTTATAAAAGCTGCGTCCATATCGTCGGCATATCCGTATTTTACAAGTTCGTCTAATATCGTATCGTTGATTTTCCCTTCAATCAATTTAGCGCCGTCGGCATTTATCTCGCCAACTAACTTTTTTGCAAATTCCCTTTCGGAATAATCTATAATGTAAGTTAGGCGAAAATCTTCGGCGCTATCTTGCGAGGCGACTCTTGTTCCATTTTCGTCAAACGGCAAACGCAAACCGCGCCCAACCTCCTGTAATTTACTTATTTCTGAACCAGAGGAGCGCAATTTTGCTATAACAAAAATATTCGGATTATCCCACCCTTCGCGCAAAGTCCATTTAGAAAACAAAAATCGCCTTGTATTCCATTCGCCGTCATTATTTTTGAATCGAAGCATTTGTTCTTTGTTGCGTAAAATATCGTCTACTTCTTTTTGAATAATTTCGTCGTTTTTCTTTGCGTTATCGTCGGCAAAATATCCCGCGATCGTCGCGCCTATGTCGCGCAACGAGGCTTCTAAAAACTCTTTATACTCTCCGCTTGCCGTTTTAATTTCGTTTTGCAGTCTTATTTTTAACAGTTCTTCAAATTTTACTCGCAACCAGCCGCGATTTTCGCCGTCGCCTCTAAACGACGCAACGCTATCGATAAAAAATAAAGTATTTGTTTTTATGCGCGGCGGATTTTCGCCCGCGTGTTTGCGGTAGAAATTATCCCGTTCTTTTTCAAAATGCGCTTCTAGCGCTTGGGTTAAAAGCAAAGTTTGATAGTCGCTTGAATAGATTTGCGGACTTAGCTCTAAGCCAATATCGATCGCTAATTCGTTAGACAACTTTAATTGCGTTGCGTAGTTTTTGTCAAATTCAAGCGTCAAAGCGCCTTCAAACGCCGTATCGACAATCGAAAGCGATTCGCCTACTTTTATCTCTTTGTCTCCAATAACGGCGCTTTTGCCTTTTTTGACCGATTTTACCTTGTATTTTTTGCCGTTTAGATCTTTTAACGCCGGGTATTGGATATGTACGCTCTTTACGAATCCGTCGTTGAAGGCTTTTACCGCGTTAAGATCGTAGACTAAGTTTTCATAATCTATTGTTTTATCTATTATTTTTTGTTTGCCTTTGCCGACGCTTATTTCTTTATATGGAAAAGTTGCGCCAAAACGGATAATAAGTTGCGGCGATATATTTTCTTTTATATTTTGCCATGCTTTGCCGTCTTTTTTGAAGCGGTGCGGCTCGTCGATAATCACGATCGGGCGTACGGCTTTTAGCCCGTCGACCGGGCGATTGATTGAGCCTAATAAATTGGTATCGTAATCGTTTCGCGTCATCGAAACGGAAGACAACATCGCGTCGTTTAATAAAAGCGCGTTGATTGTTTTACCTTCGGCTTTAGAGCCGTCGCAAAATCGACGTAAGGCTTCGGGAATTTGTTTTCGCTTGCCTTTTTTTATATCGAAATCGCCCGCGTTTATAACGCTTAAACTAATAGTTTGATTGGCGAATTCCTGCTTAAAATGTCGATTCCACTCATCGGAGGCGATAGACATTTTAACGCCCTCTTTTATAGCTATGCTTGGAACAATTATAATGAATTTGAAAAAATCAAAGCGTTGTTTAAGCTCATGCATAAGGCGCGTATAAACATAGGTTTTGCCCGTGCCCGTTTCCATTTTTACGTCGATGTTGCGCGTATTTCTTAATATGGGGTTGGCGTTGAAACTAGCGTTTTCTCTTATGTTTTCGCTATAGATCGATTTGATTGCGCTATTTATAGCGTCTAATTGATATTCTAATTTTTCAAGGCGCATTAGTATCTCTCCAAAATTATCGGCGGATTGTCAAGATTTGTTTTGATATTTGTCTTTAGTTCGCGCATAACTTCAAACGAAAACGAATATGGATAAATGACGATCGTATTTACGCAAAGCTCATTTTTACCGATTTTATTTAGTAGCGATTTGAGCGCATGCGTATCAAATCCTTGATTTATCAAATAAACAATAGCGGCTTCCTTGACGTAATGCGCCGTATATTGCGCGAATTCTATGTTTTCTATATGCGTATTAAACGTGAAACCGTCGTCGATTAGCCATGTAGCAAGCAATGTATCAAGCCCGTTTGTTTCGCTTTGCGGATAGGCAAACGGCGTTATCATATCGTCGTTAAACAAACTCTGATCGGTTGGATCAAACTCTATGATCTTGTCGATAGTTTGAATATCGGGGGTAATTAAACGAAAATGCTTAAAACCGCAGTCGAGATTTTGCGCGTTTAATCCCGCTTCGGATTTGATTTTTTGCGCGGCGCGTTTTATGCGCTCGCGGGCTATTTCGTCGATAGTATTATAACCCGCCTTTCGCGCTTCGCTGTCCGCGTTTGTGGGTTCGTCTAACTGAACCATAATAAACTGACGATTACCGCCGTCTTCGGCGTTTAACTCTATTACCGCCTGCGCGGTTGTTCCGCTGCCCGCAAAAAAATCTAAAATAATAGCGTTTTTATCGAAATGGTTTATGGCGTTAATAAGATGTTTTATTAGCGCTGTAGGTTTTGGAAAACTAAAAATCTTATTATCGAATAACTCCGCAAAATCTTTTGTTCCGTCTTGCGATAAACCAGCCTCTTTTGGCAGTAGCGTACTTAGTTGCATATATCCAAATTGTTCGCCCAATTTTTCCGCGTCGTCGTCTTTGAAATAACGAAACGACGGCTTTGATATGTTAAGAAAATCGTAATCGCCCGGAAATATAATACGTTTTTGCTCGTAGTATTTCTCGAAAGTGTCTTTTGTGATCGCCCACGTTCTATTAGGATTTGCCGCATACTCCGCTCCGTTTTTTGGATCGATCATCGTAAAAAAGCTGTTTGGTCGCTCGCTCGCGCTTCTTTGGCTCGTGAGATCGTGCAAACGCCAAGGGCGATTTGGAAAATCCGCCGTTTCAAAGTATTTGCGCGTTCCGCCTTTGACGCCAGCGGTGAATTCATTCGTTTTTGCGTAGCATAAAATCCATTCGTAATCCTGCGAAACGCCAAACGGCACGTCGGATTTAGCCGTTCGTTTTCTCCACGGAAATAGCGCGGCAAAATTACCTTCGCCGAAAATATCGTCCATTAGCAGTTTCAGATTTGCCTGTTCGTTATCGTCGATTGAAACGAAAATTACGCCGTCGTCTTTTAAGAGTTTTTGCGCGATTTTAAGTCGCGGATACATAAAGGTAAGCCACGCGCTATGAGAGCTTCTACCTTGAATGGATTTTAGCCTTGCTATTTCGTTGTCGTTGTAGCCAAGCGCGTTTTTTAACTTTTCGTCGTCAAATTCGAATTTGTCGTTATAAACAAACTCCTGTCCCGTGTTGTACGGCGGATCGATATAAATCATCTTGATCTTATTTTCATAAGCGTTTTGCAAATGCCGTAACGCCTCGATATTATCGCCCGTAATAAATACGTTGGCGCTGTTTTTATTTTCCGCTTTGTCGTTGTGGGCGCGATCGGGAGCGATCATGGTTTCAGAAGCGCGTCCCGTTTGCAATTTTGCGTAATCTTTGCCGATGAAACTTAATTTATAGCCGTCGCGTACTTCGTTTATATTGCTTGTTTTTAACTCTTCGAGAAACTTATCGGTCTTAAAATCGCCGTTTGCGTCAAAAAATTGTTGAAAATGCGTTTTGAGAGTATTTATTAACGCGCCGTTTGGCAAAACGCGATTATTATTGATAATCGCCGCGCCCAATCCGCCGCCTTTAGCCTTTTGTTCTTCACGCGCCATTTTATATCCTTGCGATCCAATTGGTTTAGATTTCGCAATTAAAGCGAAAACGGCGTTAAACAAGCGCCGACGCGATCGCCGATTGCGCGAAGCAAAACGGCGATCAAGAAAGGCTTTGGGCTAAACGCCCGCGTCTTGGCGGCGGCGCAAGTAATCCCATTGCGCGTCGACGTTCTTTTGCCACTGCTCTAAAATATGCGCGTTTTCGGGCTTGAAAAGGTGCTTAAAACGCCCTTGCAACGC
>JAISMA010000139.1 GCA_031276985.1 Helicobacteraceae bacterium
CGCGTTATGATTTTGCGCGAATGTTTGATCGCCGCGATCAGACGGCGGCAAATCTTGATCGGCGGGTGAAAGCGGCGCGGCGGTTACCTTGTGCCAGCCGATCTCCTTTGCGTATGAAATTGCTGGGCATTCTACTGGAATAAGCTTAAACGTGATCGTAAAATGAGCTTTTATGTGGCTCAATTTTTCAATGTTGCAAGATAAAATATCTGGTTAAAAAAACATCAGTTGTTATGCCAAAGCAACCGCAAGAGTAGTTTGGTTTCCAGCGCGTTCCTTTGGAAGCTATCGCTTCGTTACGCAAATGATAAATCGAGGTTAAGCGAGTAGATAATCCAGCGCGGCGGTCATAACGCGCTTTAGCGCCGCGTAATTTTCGCTTGGCGCGTTTAGAATTTCGTTTTCGTTTTGAATATACGGCGCGTCGATCAACTCGTCGCGGCAGTTTTCAACTAGCAGTTTCGCGCCGTTTGGCGTGGTCTCCAGATGAAACTGAAGCGCGATTACATGCCGCCCGATCGTAAATGCCTGATTTTTGCACGCCGCGCTTGAAGCGACAAGTTTCGCGCCGCGTGGCAGGTCAAAGGTTTCGCCGTGCCAATGAAACGCAAGCGTCTCGCGCGGCAAAAACGCGGCGCGATCAGCGGAGGATAGCGGCGAATTGTCGGGCGCGGTCGCGTTATGATTTTGCGCAAATGTCTGATCGCCGCGATCAGACGGCGACAAATCTTGATCGGCGGGCGAAAGCGGCGCGGCGGTTACCTTGTGCCAGCCGATCTCCTTTTGCGCGTTCGGATAGACTTTCGCGCCAAGCGACGCGGCGATCAGTTGCGCGCCTAAGCAAATTCCAAGCGTTTTCACGCCGCTATCAATCGCCTGTTTTATCAGCTCTTTTTCGGGTTTGAGCCAATCGTATTTATCCTCGTCGTTCGCGCTCATAAAACCGCCCATAATCACAAGCAGATCGATTGCGTTAAGCGATTCGATCGGCGGCGGTTTCTCGCCCATATCAAAGCGCGTAACGTCAATCTCAAAGCCGCGATCGCGCAAAATCTCGACAATCGTTCCGCCGTCTTCAAACCAGATATGCTGCAAAATACGCGCTTTCATGCTTTTCCTTTAACGCTTGATCGCAATGCTTTTAACGCCGCAATTTTGCGATCTTAACCCAAAACGCGGCGATTACGGCGCTTATTTTTACGGCGCTTTTATAACAACTGCCACTTTTTTTCAAAGGCTTCGTCAAATTTCCAAAGTCCTCTTTTGCGTAAATTTTCAATTACGTCGCGATCGCAGTCGACATCTTTGGGCCATTCGCGGCAAAAACCGTCGCGATCGTCTTTTGTCGTAGCGTCAAGCAAAACGATCTCGCCGATAATTAGATCGCGCGCCGCGTCGATATTATTGCAAACGCGCCAAAGCGACATATAACCGTTATTAACGTCGTTATTTTTTTCATCTAAAATAACGACGATCGCTATATGGTTTTTTAGCTCTTCAAGCGCGGGCGCAATCGCTTTAACAGACCTGCTTTTGCGAATTTGAAGTAGCGCGATCGGATTTGCGCTATCCGTTGCATACTGTTTTAGCGCGATCGCTTCGGGCAACGTAGTTTTAATTCTTTCAAACAACTCTTGATCGCTTAATAAAGCAATTTTATTTTCAACGCAATCTCCCGTAAGATCCAATCCCAATTTTCCGCCCGCAAGCGGTTTTGGCGAACTGTGATCCAAAGCGTCTAAAACGCCAAACGAAACCAATGCGCGATCGGGCGAAAAACGATCCAAACAATGCCGAAGTAACGCCTCGTAATCGCTTAGATCGGGCGCGTTTTCGTCGACAAATATCGCGTGTTTAACAAAGCTCATCTGCCCAACGCCCCAAAAGGCGTGCATAGCCTGAAACGCATGCGCGTCGTAACATACGCGCAGTTTGGCGAGAATCAGGTTATGAAAAACGCCGTTTTCGGGCATGCTATAGTCGATAAGCTCGGGACAACTCGTCTTAAATAACGGCAGAAAAATTCGCTCGGTGGGATAGCCCATATATTTATCTTCGATCGGCGGTTTTCCAACGACAGTCGCGGTAAAAATCGGGTCGTTTTTGCTTGTAATAGCGCTTACGCGCATAAACGGATAGGCTTCGCGCGGCGTGTAATAACCCGTGTGATCGCCAAATGGTCCTTCGATCTTTCTTTGTCCCGGATTATCGATAAAGCCCTCGATTATAAAATCCGCGTCGCCAGGCGCATATAGATCGTTTGTAACGCACTTGACGAGATTGGCGCTTTTTTTGCGAATAAATCCGTAAAGCATAAGCTCAAAAATACCTCGCGGAAGCGGCGCGGTCGCGCACCAAGTATAAAGCGGATCGCCGCCGATCGCAATAGATACGGGCATTGGAACGCCCGCCTTTTCATATTCGCGAAAAAATCCGTTGGAATCTTTGTGAATCTGCCAATGAAGTCCAAGCGTTTGATCGTCAAAAACCTGAAGGCGATACATTCCAAGATTGCGCGCTTTGCCATCAAGCGATCGCGTATATGCCTGCCCCATTGTGATAAACGCGCCGCCGTCTTCTTTCCACGTCGTTAATATCGGCAGATCGCTTAGTTTCGCCTCGCCGCCAAGCAAAATTCGCGCCTGACATTCGCCGCGTTTATCGGATCGTTTGGGGAAACATTTACGCAACTTAAACAGCTCAAACGCTTTGGCGATTTTGCCGCGCAGCGTCATAGGGTGATCGGGCGCGACCAGCTTTTGAACCTGCGACGCGATATGCTCCACATTGCAGCCAAAAATCATCTCCACGCGCCTATGCGATCCGTAGAGATTCATCAAAACGGGCGTTTGAAACGCCTTCTCGCCCCTTTTTGGCTTTGTGAATAAAAGCGCCTGTCCGCCGCCCTCTTTTTTGACTTCGGCGTAGGCGATATGCGCCATTTCGAGATATATATCAACCTCGTCGTCGATAACGCGCAGTTCGCCGTCGTTCGCAAGACGTTTTATGAATTCGCGCATTCGTTCTCCCTGCAGGCAAAAATGGTTTTCGCGGCGGATATGTCTTTGGCGATCTGCTCTTTGAGCGCGTCGAGATCGTCAAAACGGCGATTGCCGCGAAGCCTGTCGATAAACCAGATCGCGGCGCGATCCACATTCGGAATTTCCGCGCCCTCTTCTATGATGTGCGTCTCGATTGAAAACGCTCCGTCCGCGCTAAGTCGTCTGCCCACGAAACTGACCGATTGCAAGTTTTTATGCCGAATTTCCGTGCATGTCGCATAAACGCCGTCTTGCGGCGCGAGAAACCGCTCCACCGATAGGTTAATGGTCGGATAGAGTCGTTTTGCTCCAAGCCCTTGCCCGCGCACAACTTCGCCTTCAATCAAGTGCGGTCGCGTCAAAAGCCGCGTCGCTCCTGAAACGTTGCCGTCGAGTAGCAGCGATCTGATCCGCGCCGCATGCACCGCCGTTCCGCCAAGCGAAACTTCCGATACGACGATTGTCTCTTTGTCAAAGATACGTTTAAGCTCTTCGCCGCCCGCGGCGCGGTTTTTGCCAAAGCGAAAATCGTAGCCGACGACGAGGCGTTTTAGATTGACAAACTCGGCTTTTAGCAACGCGATAAACTCTTCGGGCGAAAGCTCCATAATTTGCGCCAGCGGCAGAGTAATGACGGGAACGGAGCTGAAACGCTCCCTGACGCAACCGGGCGTTAAGCAGACGCGATCGTGCTCGATCGCAAGCAACGCGCCGTTTGCGCCAAGCCTCGCGATAAGCTCGCGGTGTCCTAAATGAAGTCCGTCAAAGCCGCCAAGCGCAAGCGCTTCAATCGACGACTTGTCAATAATGGAACAGATATTCAAAATTTGCCTTTTTGTCAAACGAAAACGGAATTTAACCATATTTTTCATACGGGATTTAGTCCGCCGCGTCCACGCGATAAATAACGGGTAAAATAAATCCGCCAATCTCCAAAAGGGGACGAAAAGATGAACGCAATAGAAGAAAGAGTAATACAATTGGCATATATATTCAAGGATAAATTATACGAAAAACCTTTGAATTGCGAAGAGAATTATAATAAATATTTGGACGGAGTATCTAATATCTTATCCAGCATCGCGCAAGAATACATTAACAAATATAGTTTGTTTTCTTCAAGAGATTGGGTCGATGATATTCTAATCAGAACAATAACGATCAAGAAAAATACCGTAAAAATACTTGGTATTTTGATAATAGGAAAATCTGGATCGACAATAAGCGAGTGGGTAACTCCTCTTTTATTTATGACGAAATTAAACGACGATTGGTCTGACTTTATTTGGTTCAAATACTGTTTTTATTCGGACGATATAGGAGAATTAGATTATGCGATCTACAATAAGAAAAAATTAGAATTGGCGTATTATTTTGATAGAAAGTTTTATCATCCGAACGGGCGCTGGAAATATAAAATTCGTAAAGATAAGCAAAGACAAGAAATCTTTTCGTCTATTCCCGATTTTTTCAACAAAGATTGGGGAAACCCGTGAACGCGACGATTTACGTAAATTTCTTTTTAGCGGCAAAATCGGAAAAAGGAAAAGAAAGAGTTTGCGCGAGAATTGCCAAAATTATCGAAAAAGAGATTGAATATTTGACCCTTAAAAAAACGGACATATCTAAATTTGAGATCGCGGTCGCTTTCTCGTCGTGGGAAGCGTGCGTATATAACGCGATCGAGTTTTGCCAAAAGATAGGATACGATTGGTCGCTATCTGGATATATCAAGTTTGATTTTGACGCATGGTCAAATCATCCAAAAATTGTTGGGGTCGAAGCCATAGAAGTTGCCGTAAGAAATCCTTTTGCGACGCAAGAAGTTTCATAATGAATCCCGATGATCGCGCCTTATCCTGCGCCTTGATACAATATGCGCTATCATAACGACTAACGAAGGAGAAACGCCATGCTTAAATCCAAATACAAGCGCCCCAAAAATATCGATCGTCTTATAGACGCGCTTAAAGAAAAAATCAAAAACAATGACGCCTATTTTGCCTTTCTAAGAAAGTACAACGTAGCGGATATGGACGGAAATTTTTGCCTCAAGGCGAACGATCTGGCATTGCCGATCGAAATTATATTCGGCTTTTCAAAAAAAACAAAGACGAAGATCTGTTTTGCGTTAATGATTTATACGAAAACAGAATTCCTGAAAACTATTTTGCGATCGCGGCGGTTAATTATGGCGATCTGCTTTGCCTTGCGCCCGATGGTAAAGTTTATCATTGGGATCACGAAACGCATGATTTGTATTTTGATATGGACGATAAAGACGCTTATCTACCGCAAAACATAAACTTGAATTTTGTGGCGGATTCGTTTGAATCTTTTCTCTCGTCCATAGCGAAATACGAGATTGAAGACCAAGGCGACGATTATGACGAATTCAACTTACTTGAAAAAACTTGAATTGTCCGAAAAAGGCAAAGAGTTATTAACTCTTTTCAAACAAATACAACCGTTTTAATCGCAACTCATTTTTTTGCGCGATCGCAAACGGCTTAAACCCCTCGCAACTGCCGCGAAGGATTTAAGCGCGTAAATTATGCGTTATTTTCTCAAGCGTTAAGCGCTTGTTCCAAATCGGCGATCAGATCTTCCGCCGCTTCTAAACCAATCGACAACCGCACGAGTCCCGGCGTGATTCCGCAATCGGCTTGCTCTTTTTCGGTGAGTTGCTGGTGCGTCGTGCTGGCGCTGTGCGTGATGATCGATTTGCTATCGCCGATATTAACGACGCGGCTGAAAATTTTCGTCGTATTCAAAATGCGCTTCGCAAACTCAAGATCGCCCACGTCGAAACTAACCAATCCGCTCGCGCCGCCCGTTAGATATTTCTTGGCGTACGCGTAATTTTTGTCGCCTTCTAAAAGCGGATAGTTGACCGACTGAACCCTTTTGTGCGTTTTTAGCCATTTGGCAATCGCAAGCGCGCTTTCGCTGTGGCGTTTGATCCGCAAATGAAGCGTCTCCAACCCCTGCAAAAACAGCCACGCCGCAAACGGCTGCGCGATCGCGCCAATATCCCGCGCCAAACTCAAACGCGCCCGCAACGTGAAAAGCGGAAACGGTAACTGCGCGTAAATTAGCCCGTGATAGCTGTAATCAGGCTCGTTGAAATGCGCGTAGCGCGGATTGCCAATCAAAAGCTCGTTTAGCCCGTCGCGCTCGACGATGACGCCGCCAATGCCCAGCCCTTGTCCGCTCGTGTATTTGCTAAGGCTGTGGACGCTCACGTCGATTCCCCATTCAAACGGGCGAAACAGGTAGGGCGTGCCGACGGTGTTATCGACGATCGTCGCGATCTTATGTTTTTTGGCGATCGCCGCGATCGGCTCGACGTCGGCTATATCGATCGACGGATTGCTGATCGACTCAAAGACAATTGCCCGCGTTTTGTCGTCGATTAGCGGCTCGATCGTCTCTGGTTTTTGCGGATCGAATATGCGCGTCTCAATCCCAAAACGCTTGATCGTGTATTGCGTCAAACTAAGCGTGCCGCCGTAGATCTTGTTTGCAAGCAGGATATTTTCGCCCGAAGCGGCAAGATTGGCGATCGCGTAGAAAACCGCCGCCGCGCCGCTTGCGGTAGCCAAAGCCGCCGCGCCGCCCTCCACTTCGGCGAAACGCCCTTCCAAAACGCCTACGGTCGGATTGTTTAGCCGCGTGTAGATATTGCCAAGCTCTTTCAGCGCAAAGCGGTTTGCCGCCGTTTCCGCGCTGCCAAATTCGTACGCGGTCGTCTGGTAGATTGGCACTGCCATTGTGCCTTCGCCGCTTTTGGCGTCGTATGCCGCGTGAATGGCGGCGGTCTCTGGTTTCCAATTGGCGCTCATATTGTATCCTTTGTGGATAAAGTTACTAGGGAATGAATTGTATCGTATTAAACCTTACGCGCCGACGCCAATCACAATAAAACTATTTACCACGAAAATGCGGATTAAGAGAGTATCTGAAACGTATTTTTTGTTTTACGCGCCGCCAAAAACCGCGACAAAATTTTTACGAAAGAAGGTTTAGCGTGGCGGTCCGGACGGGGCTCGAACCCGCGACCTCCGCCGTGACAGGCGGAAGGCATAAGTAAATATGAAATGGGTTATATATGACAAATAGCCTTAGCATAAGGCTTTATTGTTATAGCGGATAGCGTTCAACTCGCAATAAAAAGCATTTTGAAATGTTTTTCTGTCTATAATTTGTCTCCTAATTTGTCCCCTCTGAAAGGTAAATTATGGCTTATGGTAAACTTGTTAGAACTCAATATGAAGGAGTCTATTCCTACAGAGATCATCTTGACCGAAAAGTATTTGTGGCACGTTTTATGATTGAAGGAGTACAACGCAAAAAGACTATTGGCTACGAAGGCGATCGTTTCAATATGACAGCTAAAAAAGCATTTGTAATCAAAGAAGAGTTGAAGCGCCGAATAAGCGAAGGCGAATCTCCAACAATGTCTAAAAGCAATACTTTTAGCGTTGCTTTTGAGTTATATCTTGAAAACGTAACGCCAATCGAAAGCAAAAAAACCGTTGAAAGCAAGGTATATAATTATAAAAAGCATATTGAGCCTTATCTGACAACTAATGCGCCAATCGCTACGATTGATACCGCATTTTGGCAACAGATAATTAACAGAATACTTCGGGCGAATTTAGCTCCGTCTACCGCCGATAAAATAAAAAATATGATTAAAAAAGTTTATGATTACGCTATTTCGCGGCAATGGGCAATTAAAAATCCAGCGACGGAAATTAAATTGCCAAAATATGACGATAGCGTTGAGATTGATTTGACTTTGGAAGAATCAAAAAGACTTTTTCGCACAATAGTAAATTATTTGCAACCGCTCACACGCGGCATATTTATTTTTCTGTTGCACGGGCGACGGTTAAACGAAGTTTTAAGTCTCACTTGGGATATGATAGACGTTATCAAAGGCGTATATTATGTGCCAGCGCCAATAAATAAAGCGCGAAAGAATATGACCTATAGTTTAACGCCGCTTTTGCTTGAGGCGCTTAAACTTAGTCCAACGCAAGCAGGATTGGTTTTTCCTAGTCCGGTTACGGGAGTCAAATTAGTAAACACACGGCGATCTTGGAAAAACATCCTCGCTAAAGCCGAGATTGAGAAGCCTTTGCGTTTGCATGACCTACGACATCTTATAGGCAATCTCGCGGCGAATAATGGAATGAGCGAAGTTGTTCTAGCGGCGATATTAGGACATACAACTACGCGAATTACGAAACGATACTATCGGGTGCAAACCGATATAGCCGCGCAAGGCATTGATAAAATCCATAAACTCTTGACAAATTGAAGGAACGGCCCGAAAGGACTAAGGAACAGTCATTTTAGGGCAAGGAACAGAGCAAAAGCCGCTAGGAACGCTCGAAAATCGCTTAGGAACACCCAAAATCGCAGTTTTAAGGTCAAAAATCGCCGACATTTAGCAATATCGTCAATTTTATCCATTGCAGGATACGCTATATGTTAAACTTTTTCTGCTATAATTGCGACAAACGACCGACAAAGCCTTTTAACAAGAGGCTTTATTCGGAAACAAAGGTTTTTTTGTATGAAAAACGCTAAAAAACGAGATAAAGACGGCTTTATCGGAATGAGGTTATCGACCGAAACAATCGATCGCCTCAAAGACCGCGCAACCAAAAGCGGCGCGAAAAATCTTAGCGTCTATGCCCGTCAGATTTTAGA